>NZ_JBFBBD010000099.1:0-24316 GCF_040689515.1 Streptomyces sp. NPDC051173 | reverse complement strand
AGGTCCTCAGCCCGGAGGTCACACCCCCGGCCCAGCCACAAACCCAGCCCGGCCGGCGATTGAGGCCACGCCCGAAGGGCGTCCCGCCGCAGGCGGCAGACAAACCCGCACCGGCATCGCACCGGCACCCGCACCCGGCCCACCCCGGCCCAGCCACCACCCCAGCCGCACACAAACCCGCACCTACACCTTGCGCTCAGCGATCGCCACGAACTCCTCCACCGTCAGCGACTCCCCCCGCGCCTGCGGCGAAACCCCAGCCGCAACCAGAGCCGCCTCCGCAGCCGCAGCCGACCCCGCCCAACCAGAAAGCGCCGCCCGCAACGTCTTACGCCGCTGCGCAAACGCCGCATCCACCACCGCGAACACCTCCGAACGGCTCGCCGTCGTCTCGATCGGCGAATCCCGCCGCACGAGCGACACAAGCCCCGAGTCGACATTCGGCGCCGGCCAGAACACGTTCCGCCCAATAGATCCGGCCCGCTTCACGTGCGCGTACCAGGCCGCCTTGACCGACGGCACGCCGTAGACCTTGGAGCCGGGAGCGGCGGCGAGGCGGTCGGCGACCTCGGCCTGGACCATGACGAGGGTGCGCTCGATGCTGGGGAACTGGGCCAGCATGTGGAGCAGGACGGGCACGGCGACGTTGTACGGGAGGTTGGCGACGAGCGCGGTGGGCGCGGGGCCGGGCAGTTCGGTGACGTGCATGGCGTCGCTGTGCACGAGTGCGAAGTGGTCGGCGCGGGCGGGCAGCCGGGCGGCGATCGTCGCGGGGAGGGCGGCGGCGAGGACGTCGTCGATCTCGACGGCGGTGACCCGGTCGGCGGCCTCCAGCAGGGCGAGGGTCAGGGACCCCAGCCCGGGGCCGACCTCGACGACGACGTCGTCGGGCCGTACCTCGGCGGTGCGGACGATGCGCCGGACCGTGTTGGCGTCGATCACGAAGTTCTGGCCGCGCTGCTTGGTGGGGCGTACCCCCAAGGCTGCGGCCAGCTCGCGGATGTCCGCGGGGCCGAGCAGGGCACCGGAGTCGTCTGTGCTGGGGCTGGAGCTCACCCGTGAAGTTTACGGCCGCACACGGGCCACGGACTCGCCCCCCGGCTGACGTACAGCTTCTTGGCCCGGAGGGTCTGCTCGGAGGCGGGCGCGTCCTGGGGGCGGCCGTCGCCGCCGAGGGACTGCCAGGTGCGGACGTCGAACTGGTAGAGGCCGCCGTAGGTGCCGGAGGGGTCGACGGCGTCGGGGCGCCCGCCGGCCTCGCACTGGGCGAGCCCGCCCCAGTTGAGCCCCTCGGCGCCCTGGACGGTGGTGGGGCGGGCCTTGGTGCCGACCCGGACGACCTCGGTGCGGGGTTCGTGGACGGTCTCGGAGGAGAGCTTGGTGGGCTTCTGCTTGACGCCGTTGACGATGCGCAGGGCGTAGGTGGTGCGCTCGACGCCCTTCTCGCCGCGCTGCGAGACGACCTCGGTGCCCTTGTAGAGCGTGGCGTCGTCGTGGCGCTCGGTGTCGAAGTCGATGGGGGTCTCGCGGACCTCCTCGGTGCCGGTGATCCGCATGACGGAGATCGTCTGGCCCTCGCGGGGGAAGCTGTCGGGGTCCACGGAGGTGGTGTCCTGGCCGTGCAGGGTGATGCCGGCGGCCTCGACGGCCTCGTGCACGGTGGCGGCGTTGGTGCGGATGGTGCGCTCGCGGCCGTCGGCCATGAAGGTGACGGTGCGCTCGGTGCGCACGTCGAGGTCGAGGCCGTGGCGGGAGATCGGGGCGGTGCGGGGGGTGGAGAGGTACGCGCCCTCGGCCCGTACGCCGAGCTCGCGCAGGGCGCCGTCGACGGTGCGGGCGTGGGTCCACACCTGGTGGTGCCGGCCGTCGAGGGTGAGGGCGACGGGGCGGCCGTAGCGGACGGAGATCTCGTCGCCGGCGGTGAGGCCGTGGTGGTGGCCGGGGGTGACGGCGTCGTGTTCGCCGAGGGCGACGTGCTGGTCGGTGAGGAGCTCGTCGACGCTGTCGGCGAAGGTGTGCAGGGTGCGGGTCTTGCCCTCGACGTCGAGCCGGACGGTCTTGTCGGCGGCGATGAACGAGGACGTGCCGCCGGCGAGGAAGGCGACGACGAGGGCCTGCGGGATCAGCTTGCGCAGGGCGTCGGGGCGCTCACCGGTCCGCTTGCGGCGCCCGGCGGCCCGGCGGGAGGCCCCGCGGTCGCCGCGGGACGGCTCGGGGCCGAGGGGGCCGCCGGGGTCCTCGGGACCGCCCTCCGGGGCCTCGGCCGCGGGCTCGTCGGGGGCCTGCGGGGCGAGGGGCTGGCGGGGCAGGTGCGGCAGGTCGTGGAGGTCCTGCGGCTCGTGGGGCCCGGCGTGGGGCCCGGCCTCCCGGGGCTCGGGCAGGAACGGGTCGTAGGGGCCGGTGACCGGCGGCTCGTACGTCCCGTAGCGGTCGTCGGGCGCGCCGTGGGGCACGTACGGGGCGTAGGTGCCGTACGGCATGGCTGAACCGTAAGGGTCGTACGGGTCGTAAAGCGGCGGCGCTTCCGGCGCACCGCGGCGTGCGGCACGGGGGCTGCCCGGTGCATGAGTCACGCGACACTCCCCTGGGTCGAGCTATCGGCCCGGGACTGTAGCGGAGGGAGGGTCACTATCCAAAGTCAGATTGTCACACTGTGTCGCACACCCATGCGTCAGTAACCGAACGCCCTTGCGGTGTTCTCGGCGACCGCCGTGGCCAGGGCGTCCTCCGCGATGCCGCGGTAGCCGGCCATCGCGCGCAAAGTGACCGGAATGAGGTACGGCGCGTTGGGCCGTCCGCGATACGGCATCGGGGTCAGGAAGGGCGCGTCGGTCTCCACCAGGATCCGGTCGAGCGGGGCCACGGCGAGTGCGTCACGGAGGTGCTGGGCGTTCTTGAACGTGACGTTGCCTGCGAACGACATGTAGTAGCCCGCCTCGGCGCAGACCTTGGCCATCTCGGCGTCGCCGGAGTAGCAGTGGAAGACGACCGTCCCGGGCGCGCCCTCCTCGCGCAGGACCCGCAGGACGTCGTCGTGGGCCTCGCGGTCGTGGATGACCAGGGCCTTGCCGTGCCGCTTGGCGATGTCGATGTGGCGGCGGAAGGAGCGCTCCTGGGCGGCCATGCCCTCGGGGCCCGTCCGGAAGAAGTCCAGGCCCGTCTCGCCCACGCCGCGGACGTGCGGCAGCGCGGCCAGCGCGTCCATGCGCTCCAGGGCCGCGTCCAGGGCGGCGTCGCCGCCGGGCTCGCGGGCGCCTTGCCGGGACCAGCCGTCCGGGTCGCCGAGCACGATCCGGGGGGCTTCGTTGGGGTGCAGGGCCACCGCGGCCCAGACGCTCTCGTGCGCGGCGGCCGTCTCGGCCGCCCACGTGGAGCCCGCCACGTCACACCCGACCTGGATGACCGTGGTCACGCCTACGGACGCGGCCTTGGCCAGGGCGTCCTCGACGGAACCGTCCTGCATATCGAGGTGGGTGTGGGAGTCGGCGACGGGCACCGCCAGCGGCTCCGGGAGCGGCGGAGGGACGTCCTTGTCGTTCTGATTCCGCTTGCCGCCGGAGTTGCCGCTGTTCGATGCTGTTGCCGCCATGCACGCGATTCTAGAGATCGCGGCGGACCGGGCTCACTTCCGGTGGTGGAAGGGGTGCAGCAGGTCCGACAGGTGCCAGTGGTGCTCGTGCTCGCCTTCCGGTGTCCCGGAGGGCTCGCCCGGTGCGGCCGCAAGTGGACCCGCGGGCGCCTGACCGGTGGCCGGCACGGCCGGCTTCGCCGGGCTGTGCAGCACATCGGCGATCTTGGACACCCGACCGGAGCGCATGATGCGCACGACGTGCTCGCCGCAGTTCTCGCAGGTGGGGTTGGTCAGCGGCGACGGAACGCGCGCGCCGTCCGCGTAATAGACCACGAAGGGCCGGCCCTCGGCGTCGGTGTGGTGCTGGATCTCGTACGACTGCTCCCAGCCGTGCCCGCATCGCATGCAAGCGAAGGAGTACGACTCGTGGGCAGGCTCGGCTGTGCCCTGCGCGGGCACCGGGGGCCGGGTGGCTATCGGCCGGACACCGTTCGAGGTTCCTGCGATCTCGCTCATGGCAGCTCCTCTTGTCCTGAGGACAAGTTATCTCCGGGATCGGACGTCCCACGTACAGGGAACGCCTATCCCGGCGGTAACGCAGCAGCCCTGTCCCGAATTGGGGCAAACTTGGCGGCGCACTATCCAAAGTGCCTGGCCACGCGGCCTAAGCTTTGCTTTTCACGATAGTCCTTTACCCGCCGATGGGCCCTGCTGGGCGGCGTTTTTTGCCGCCACCACGGCATCGAACACCTCTCGTTTGGGTAGGCCTGCCTCGGCGGCTACGGCCGCGATGGCCTCCTTGCGGCGCTCCCCCGCCTCCTCCCGCACCCGCACCCTGCGCACCAGCTCGGTCGCGTCGAGATCCTGCGGGCCGGGCTCGGCGGCGCCCTCGACCACGATGGTGATCTCGCCGCGCACGCCCTCGGCGGCCCAGGCGGCGAGCTCCTTCAGCGGGCCGCGCCTGACCTCCTCGTAGGTCTTCGTCAGCTCGCGGCACACCGCGGCGCGGCGGTCGGCGCCCAGCACCTCGGCCATGGCGGCGAGGGTGTCGTCCAGCCGGTGCGGGGCCTCGAAATAGACCAGCGTCCGGCGCTCGTCCGCGACCTCGCGCAGCCGCCCGAGCCGCTCGCCCGCCTTGCGGGGCAGGAACCCCTCGAAGCAGAACCGGTCCACCGGCAGCCCGCTCACCGCGAGTGCCGTCAGCACCGCGGAGGGCCCCGGCACGGCCGTGACCTTGATGTCCCGCTCCACGGCGGCGGCGACCAGGCGGTAGCCGGGGTCGGAGACGGAGGGCATCCCCGCGTCGGTCACCAGCAGCACGCGCGCGCCACCGGCCAGCGCCTCGACGAGCTCGGGCGTACGGGCCGACTCGTTGCCCTCGAAGTACGACACCACGCGCCCGGTGGTGTGCACCCCGAGCGCCTGGGTGAGGCGGCGCAGCCGCCGGGTGTCCTCGGCGGCGATCACTTCCGCGGCGAGGAGTTCCTGGGCCAGTCGGGGCGGGGCGTCGGTGACGTCACCGATGGGGGTACCTGCGAGTACGAGCGTTCCGGTCACGTGCCCATCCTCTCAGGGGCGGGGGCGGGGGTGCGCCGCCTTGGGCCCCGGCTGCGTTTGATGTGCGGGTCCGCCGCGGTGGGGCTCCGCCCCGGGCCCTTCGGGGTGTGGGTCGGTTGTGCCTGCGGCGGGCTTTTTCCCCAGCCCTGCCCCTTCCCGGCTGCATCTGATGTGCGGCTCCGCCGCGTGGGGGCTCCGCCCCAGACCCCGCAACACGGCTTCGCCGCGTTGTCCTCAAACGCCGGACGGGCTGAAATTCACGGACCGTGGCTCGTAACCTGCGGGCCGCAGCCGCTACTGGCTACGGTCCGCACATCCAGCCCGTCCGGCGTTTGAGGACGCGCCCGCAGGGCTCCCCCGCCGCAGGCGCAACGGACCCGCAGCCGGGGGCCTGGGGCACGCGCCCCAGTTCGGGAAGGGGCGGGGTGGGGAACAAGCCCGCCGCAGGCGGAAAAGCCGAAGACAAAAGATCAACCAGCCCTGAGCACCGCCGCCACGATCGGCCCCGCGGAATCCCCGCCATGCCCACCCTGCGGGACGACCGCCGCCGCGGCCACGTCCCCCCGATAAGCCGCGAACCACCCATTCGGCTTCGGCCGGCCGTCGATCTCCGCGGAGCCCGTCTTCGCCCCGATGTCGTCGCCGAGTCCGGACATCGCCCGGCGGCCCGTCCCGGAGACGGCGGTGAGCCGCATCATCGAGCGGAGTTGCTGGGCGACGGTGGCGGGCAGTGCGCGGGACGCCCGCGCGAGACCGCGGTCGTCGAGGGAGGGCGCGACGATGTAGGGCTGGTGGAAGGAGCCGGCGCGTACGGTCGCGGCCACGGAGGCCATGTTCAGGGGGGACATCTGCACCCGGCCCTGGCCGATCATCGCGGCGGCCTTGCCGGAGTCGGGGTCGGCGGGGACGCTGCCGTCGTAGCTGGGCAGGCCCGTCTTCCACTCAAGGCCGAGGCCGAAGACGTCCTTGGCCTCGGCGGTGAGGGCGCCGTCGGGCACCTCGCCTGCGAAGGAGATGAAGGCGGTGTTGCAGGAGGCGGCGAAGTCCTGGGCGAAGGTGGCGCCGGGGTTCTCGCTCTCCTCGACGTTGTGGAACCTCATGCCGTAGGTGGCGTACTTCGGGCACGGCACCGGCTTGTCCGGGGTGGCCTTGCCCTGTTCCAGCAGCATCGCCGAGGTGATGATCTTCATCGTGGAGCCGGGCGGGGTCTGGCCCATGAGCGCGGCGTTGAACTCGGTCTTCTTCGAGTTGGCGATCGCCAGGATCTCGCCGGTGCTGGGCTTGACGGCGACGACGGACGCGTCGGCCTGCCGGTCGACGGCGGACTCGGCGGCGCGCTGCGCGGCCGCGTCGATGGTCGTGCGCAGCTGTGCGGGCTTGCCCTTGGAGACGACGTACAGGGTCCTCGGTGCCTTGCCGGGGCTCGCGGGGTCCACGGCCCGGACCTCGACGGCCGGTTCGCCGCCGGCCTTCACTCCGTAGCGCTTGCGCAGCTCCGGCAGTACGGACGCGAGGGAGGGGTAGTCCTTGGCGTCGAGCGTCGCGCCGTCGCGGTCGACGGCGGTGATCTGCGGGGCGCCGCTCACTTCCGTGGTGAGCGACTCGCCGCGGCCGAGCTGCGGGTGGACGACGGTGGGCTGCCAGTCGACGAGGGCCTGTCCGGTGGACCTGCCGCGGACGACGCCGAGCGAGGACGCGTAGGTCCAGGTGTCGCGCTGCTTGCCGTGGACGACCTCGGCGGTGACGGAGAAGGGCACCTTGGTGCCGGTGGCGGCGCCCTGCTTGAAGCTGACCTTCTCGACGTGGGCGGTCTCGCGGTAGCCGGTGAGGGCGGTGGTGGCCGCTTCGACGTTGTCGGTCAGGGCAGCGGCCTTGTGCGCGTCGCCCGACTCCCAGGCCGCGAGGAAGTCGCGCGCGGTTCTGTCGACCTCGGTGTCCGTGGGCGGCCCGGTCTTGACGGGCGCCGCCTCGGCCCGGCTGCCGGAGGTGTCGGTGACCGCGTTCACGACGTTGTACGCGCCGAGCCCCGCGGCCCCCGCCATCGCCGCGGCCACGACCCCGATCGCGACCTTCGCTCCCTTGTGCATGTCCCAGCCCCCTACAGGTCCCCACCCAGGTTTTAATCAGGTGATTAAAACCTCTGAATGGCGACTCTACGGGACTGCGGTGACAGAGGGGCCCAGATGGCCGGAATCCACCGTTCCGAGGCTGACACCCCGTCACCTGTGATGCCGTCAGATCCAGGAGTCGAACCACATCCGGTTGCGCCACGCCTCGATGGGGATGGGGCGGCCGGTGTAGAGGGGATAGAAATAGACGAAGTTCCAGGCGATGAGCAGGACCAGCGTGCCCGCGCCGATCGCGCCGAGCACCCGGCGCCGCTCCGTGGATCCCGGCGGCCCCAGGATCGCCCCGATCATCATCGCGAGGGCCAGACACAGGAACGGCACGAAGACGACGGCGTAGAAGACGAAGATCGTGCGTTCCTGCCACATGAACCACGGCAGATAGCCCGCCGCGATCGCGCACAGCACCGCGCCCGCCCGCCAGTCGCGCCGGAACCCCCACCGGTAGATCAGATACAGCAGCGCGAAACAGGCCGCCCACCACAGCAGCGGCGTGCCCAGCGCGAGCACCTCGCGGGCGCACTTGTCGGCCGCGCCCTTGGGGCAGCCGTCGGTGCCGGGCGCCGGGGACTCGTAGAAGTACGACACGGGCCGGGCCTGGACGAGCCAGCTCCAGGGGTTGGACTGATAGGTGTGCGGCGAGGAGAGGTTGGTGTTGAACTTCCACACCTCGTGCTCGTAGTGCCACAGGCTGCGCAGCGGGTTGAGGACACCGGCCAGGAAGCCGTCCGGGCTGTAGCCGCCGCTGGTCTCCGCCCAGTGCCGGTAGAAGCCGCTGTGCTGCCAGCCCTCCTTCTCGCTGTAGGTGCCGCTGTTGACGAACCAGCCGGTCCACGACGCGAAGTAGACGGCCAGGGCCACCGGCACGGTCGCCAGGAACGCCCACGGGGTGTCGCGCCGGAGCGCGGCCAGGGCGGGGTGGCGGGCGCCCGCGACGCGGCGCGAGCCCATGTCCCAGAGCACGATCAGCAGGCCGAAGGCGGCCAGATAGACGACGCCGTTCCACTTCGTGGCGCAGGCCAGTCCGAGGCAGACGCCGGCGGCGATCCGCCACGGCCGCCAGCCGAGCCCCAGCCCGCCGCCGACGTCGGCGTCCGGGCGGGCGAGCCCGTCCGCGTCCACGGGCAGCGCGGCGGCGAGGCGGGCCCGCGCCTTGTCGCGGTCCACCAGGACGCAGCCGAAGGCCGCCAGCACGAAGAACATCAGCACCGAGTCGAGCAGCGAGGTGCGGCTCATCACGAAGTGCAGGCCGTCGACGGCGAGCAGGGCGCCCGCGAGGCAGCCCAGGAAGGTGGAGCGGAAGAGGCGGCGCCCGATGCGGCACAGCATCAGCACCGACAGCGTGCCGAGCACCGCGACCATGAAACGCCAGCCGAAAGGGTTCAGCCCGTACAGCCACTCGCCCAGGCCGATGACCCACTTGCCCATCGGCGGGTGCACGACATAGCCCGGGGCGTCGGCGATCTGGTCGTGACCGGCGATGATCCGGTCGTTGATGTTGTCCGGCCACTTCGCCTCGTAGCCGTACTTCCACAGGGCCCAGGCGTCCTTCGCGTAGTACGTCTCGTCGAATATCACCGCCTTGGGACTGCCGAGGTTCCAGAAGCGGAGGATTCCGGCGAACAGGGCGACGAGCAGGGGCCCGGTCCACCCCGACCAGCGCGCGAGCAGCCGCGCCAGGACCGGCCCCGCGCCGAGCCGCGCCCACACCCGCGTACCGGGCTCGGGGAACGCCGGCACGAGCCGCTCCCGCACGTCCGGCTGCGGCCCGCGCGCATAGCCGAACCGCCCGAGTCTGCGCTGCCACGGAGGCTGCCACTCGTCTGCGGTCTGGCCCTGCCGGGCTTGGGTCGCGGTGTCACTGGTCACCGCGCCATCGTAGGGAACGGCCCTGTGAGAGTGCCGCGGACGGCGCGCGGGGGGTTTGGGAGGAGGGCGCCCGGCCGGGCTCGTCGAGCAGTGCGGCGCGCGTGCGGAAGCCGGGCTTCTCGCTCATGCGCCTTGACCTCAAGCCCACTTGAGGTACCAGAGTCCCAGGCATGACGATCAAGAACCCGCGCCTGCACGACATCATCCGGCCCGACACCGGAACCTTCCTGCTCAGCCGCTGGGGCACCGGGAACCCCGAGCGGACGCGGCTCGCCGCCGAGGCCGTCGCCGAGGAGTGGGCGGGCCGCGCGAAGCCCGACGGGCTGCTCGCCCAGCACATGTACCTCGACGTGGACGGCACCGGAATCCTTCATTACGCGCAGTGGCGGAGCGACGAGGAACACCTGGAGTTCGCCCGGGCGCTGCGGCCCGCTGTGATCAGCCGGGTGGACCGGTTCGTACCCGGCATCGAGCGGCCCGGGCTCAGCCGCACCCGGCTGCACCGCAGCGTCGTGCTCGACGCCGAGCGCCCGGCCGCGGCCCTCGCGGTCCGCACGCTCACCGGACCGGACGCCGGCCCGCAGCCCGGCGTGCTCGCCGCGCACGTGCACGTCACGACGGACGGCAGCCGGGCGATCGAGCTCGCGGAGTGGGCGGACGGGGCGGCGGAGCGGCGGCCCGACCCCGAGGTCAGGGTCTACACGTATCTCCGAGCTGTCTGACCATGCCGTGCGGACCGCCTGTCCAGCGCCTATTCACCGCGCATGGCCCGCTTCAGGCCCGGGTCGGCCGCGAGCAGGCCGCCGTCCACCGGCAGGGTGACGCCCGTGATCCAGGACGCGTCGGGCGAGGCGAGGAAGGCGACGGCGGCGGCGATGTCCTCGGGGCGGCCGACGCGGCCCAGGGGGTAGTGCGGGGCTGCGCGCTCCAGCACGTCCTCGCGGCCGTCCCAGTTGGGGGTGCGGACGGTGCCGGGCGCGACGAGGTTGACGCGTACGCCGCGCGCCGCGCAGTGCCCGGCCAGCGTGCGGGTGAGGCTCGCGAGGCCCGCCTTGGCGGCACTGTAGGCGTGGTTGCCGAAGTCCCGCTCACCGTTGACCGAGCCGATGCCGACGACGCTGCCGCGCCCGCCCGCCGCGGCAAGGTGCGGCACGGCGGCGCGTACGCACCGGAAGGCGCCGGTCAGCGTGACGTCGAGGTCGCGGAACCACTCCTCGTCGGAGGTGTCCTCGACATACGGCTCGTCGGGGTGGCAGGACAGGGCGTTGTTCACGAGGACGTCGAGCCGGCCGAAGCGGTCGGCCGCGGTGGCGACGGCGGCCTCGACCGCCGCCCGGTCGGCGACGTCGCAGGGACAGGACTCGGCGGCCAGCCCGTCGGCGCGCAGGGCGGCGGCCGCCCCGGCGGCGCGCTCACCGTCCAGGTCGGTGACGAGGACCCGCGCGCCCTCGGTGGCGAAGCGCCGCGCGGTGGCCGCGCCGATGCCGCGCCCCGCGCCGGTGATCATTACGGCGTAGCCGTCGAAGCGTGCTGCTGCTGCCATGCGGGAGCGCTACCCGCTGGGGGGAGCGGCAATCTTGCCTCCCGCCGCACCGGGGTGCGGGTGCCCCGCCCGGGGGCGCGGGGGGGGGCGGGGCCTGAGCCCCGAAGCCCCTGGGGCCTGTCCGGCGGATCTTGTGGTCGGTGCTGCGGGTGGTCGTCGTCCGCACCACCGCTGCGCGGCGGTGTCCTCAAGCGCCGGACGGGCTGGGTTGGTGGTGGGTGCCGGAGGTGTGACCTCCGGGCTGAGGACCTGGAACGCGGTGCGAGGCGCCGTCAGGCGCATTGAGTGCCCTGACAACGCACCGCGTTCCAGAACCCCACCCTCCGGCCCCACCCCCTCCGCCGGAGGGTACGTTCACGGCCGGGGGCGCCTTTCCTTTCCGCCGGGCACGCCTTTCATTCCAGCCGGGTGCGCCGTTCTTTTCTTTTCAGCCCGTTGGGAGGCACCTCTGGGGGAGGCAGCTGGGGGAGGCAACGGGCCCGCAGACTGGCGAAGATCCGCCGGACACGGCCTAGCCCCGGGCCACGGGCACCGGACCGCGCGGTGCGCGGTGCCCTCGGGTTTCCGGGCGGGGCCGGGCATGCGGGCCCTGGCCGGGCGTGCGGCCTTGCGCAGGCCCCCCGAGCGGGGCCGGGCGCGCGGCCGGCGTCAGGCTTCCGGGTTCAGTGCCAGCGATACCGCGCGGACGAGCGCCTGGGCGCGCGGGTCGGCGGTGACGTTCTTCTGCATGCCGTTGGTGACGTAGCCGAAGGAGATGCCCGACTCGGGGTCGGCGAAGCCGAGGGAGCCGCCGCGGCCGGGGTGGCCGAAGGAGCCGGGGGCCAGCAGCGGGGAGGCCGCGCCGTGCAGCATGTAGCCGAGGCCGAAGCGGGTGCCCACGACCAGGACGCGGTCCGGGCCCGCCGACTCCTCCGTACGGGCCAGGGTGAGCGTCGCCGGGGCGAACAGCCGCCGCGTGCCGTCGAGGTCGCCGAGCAGCGAGGCGTAGAAGCGGGCCAGGCCGTCGGCGGTGGCGACGCCCGCGGAGGCGGGGAGCTCGGCGGCGCGGTAGGCGGGGTCGTTCTCGTCGGCCTGCGGCTCGATCGCCGCGAACGCGCGTCGGGTGAGCGAGTCCGGGTCGCGGTAGGCGTCGGACACGGCCTTCTTGGGGCGCATCCGCAGGCCCGCGGTGGCGGGGTCGGCGGGCGGCTCGACGTCGGCGATCCGCCCGGCGCGCGCCTGCTCGGAGGCGGGCAGGCCGATCCACAGGCCGGCGCCGAGGGGCGCGGCCATCTCCTCCGCGACCCAGCTGCCGACGGTCCGGCCGGTGACCCGCAGGACGAGCTCGCCGAGCAGCCAGCTGTACGTCTGCGCGTGATAGCCGTGCGCGGTGCCGGGCTCCCAGGCGGGCGCCTGCTCGGCGAGGGCGGCCGGGCCGCTGATGCCGTCGATGGCCTGGGCCGGGGTGAGCGGGGTGTCGAGTACGGGCAGGCCGGCGCGGTGCGAGAGCAGGTGGCGGACGAGGACGCGCTCCTTGCCGGCGGCCTTGAACTCGGGCCAGTACGTGCCGACCGGCGCGTCCAGGTCGACGAGGCCGCGCTGGTGCAGGAGCAGCGGGACGGCGGCCGCGACGCCCTTGCCGGCGGAGCGTACGACCTGGGCGGTGCCCTGCTCCCACGGGTCGGAGGAGGAGCCGTCGGCGTCCTTGACGCCGGCCCAGAGGTCGACGACCTTGTGCCCGCGCCGGTAGACGGAGACGGCGGCGCCGCGCTCGCCGCGCCGGGCGAAGTTCTCCGCGAAGGCGTCCCGGACCGGTTCGAAACCGGCCGTCACCGTGCCTTGGACGTCCACCGCTGTCTCCTGCTCCGCTGTCTGTTCCGTATAAGGGCTCACACCATGGTGCATGGCCGTGCTCAATGCGCGTAGACCGGGGTGGATCGGGCTTTCTTCCGGGTTCTCTTTTCGGGGCTTCGCCCCGGGCCCCCTTCGGGGTTCGATGTCGGCCGCAGGCCCGGTGGGGGCTTGTCACGCAGTTCCCCGCGCCCCTTACGGGGCGCATGTCGCCGCCCCCGTCAGGGGCGCGGGGAACTGCGCGATCAGCCCCCACCTACCCGCAGCCGCCGGACCACGCGAGGGCGCGAGGACCGTAGGCGCAGGCGCACACGAGAAGCCGCACCCCCACCCCCTAATGCAACGCACTTGCAGCTGCGCGCGCCCCGCGCCTACCGTGTGCCGTCAATTGCGCACCATCAGGAAGGGGCCGCCATGGTCTCCACCACCGCAGGCCAGGACGTAGCTCTCTCCCGTTGGCAGCGAATATCCGGTGTGATGACGGGTGCCGAGTGGCGGCGTATGGGTGGCATGGCCGCCTTCATCGTCGCGCTGCACGTCGTCGGGTGGTTCGTCCTGGTGGCCATCGTCGCGCCCGAGCACTACAGCCTGGGCACCAAGTCCTTCGGGATCGGCATCGGCGTCACCGCGTACACGCTCGGCATGCGGCACGCCTTCGACGCCGATCACATCGCGGCGATCGACAACACCACCCGCAAGCTGATGCACGAGGGCAAGCGCCCGCTGTCGGTCGGTTTCTGGTTCTCGCTCGGGCACTCCAGCGTCGTCTTCGCCCTGGCCCTGCTGCTCTCGCTCGGCGTCAAGGCGCTGGCCGGGCCCGTGCAGGACGAGAACTCCGGGCTCCACGAGGTCACCGGCTGGATCGGCACCACCGTCTCCGGTGCCTTCCTCTACCTCATCGCGATCTTCAACATCGTGGTCCTGGCCGGGATCTGGAAGGTCTTCCGGAAGATGCGCGCCGGGCACTTCGACGAGGCGGCGCTGGAGGAGCAGCTGAACAACCGCGGGCTGATGAACCGGCTGCTCGGCCGGGTCATGAAGTCGATCACCAAGCCGTGGCAGATGTACCCGCTGGGCCTGCTCTTCGGCCTCGGCTTCGACACCGCGACCGAGGTCGCCCTCCTCGTCCTCGCCGGCTCCGGCGCCGCGTCGGGCCTGCCGTGGTACGCGATCCTGTGCCTGCCCGTGCTCTTCGCGGCGGGGATGTCGCTGCTGGACACCATCGACGGTTCGTTCATGAACTTCGCCTACGGCTGGGCCTTCTCCAAGCCGGTGCGGAAGGTCTACTACAACCTCACCATCACCGCCCTGTCCGTCGCCGTGGCGCTGATCATCGGCACCGTCGAGCTGCTCGGTCTGATCGCCGACAAGCTCGGCCTGCACGGGGCGTTCTGGGACTGGATCGGCGGCCTGGACCTGAACACCGTCGGCTTCGTGATCGTCGGCCTGTTCTTCGCCACCTGGGTGCTCGCCCTGGTCATCTGGAAGACGGCCCGCATCGAGGAGAAGTGGAGCGCCGACGTCCGGCCCACGGAGGCGGCGGCCGAGGTGACCACCGGCTGAGCGTCGGCGCTCTGCTCGGTGGCCAGTCCTTCGTCTGCGGGTCCGGTGGGGGCTGGTCGCGCCCACGCGGCGGAGCCGCACCATGTCATCGCCCCGCGCCCCTTCGGGGCACCCCGTACGCCCCAGCGGTGGCGGAAGCCCCGCGTTGCGCGAATGCTGAACTCCGGGAGAGTTCCGGAGGAGGCCCGCCGATGTCCACGGCCACCGCACAGCCCGCCGCGGAGACCCCCGTGCCGCCCGAGCTCGGCAGGCGCCGCACCAATCTGGTCTTCGTCACCATCGTGCTCGGCATGCTGCTCGCGGCCCTCGACCAGACCATCGTCTCCACCGCGCTGCCCACGATCGTGGCGGACCTGGGCGGCGGCGGGCACATGGCGTGGGTGGTGACCGCCTATCTGCTGGCGGAGACGGTCTCGACCGTGCTGGTCGGCAAGTTCGGCGACCTCTTCGGGCGGAAGGTCGTCTTCCAGCTGAGCGCGGTGGTCTTCGTCGGCGGCTCGGTCTTCGCGGGGGCCGCCGACTCCATGCTCATGCTGATCGCCGCCCGCGCGCTCCAGGGCATCGGCGGCGGCGGGCTGATGGTGACGGCCATGGCGCTGATCGCCGACGTGATCCCGCTGCGCGAGCGCGGCAAGTACCAGGGTGCGCTGGGCGCCGTCTTCGGGGTGACCACGGTCGTCGGCCCGACGCTCGGCGGGATCTTCACCGACCACGCCACCTGGCGCTGGTGCTTCTACGTCAACGTCCCCGTCGCGATCGTCATGGTCGCGATGGCGGCCCGGACGATCCCGGTCGTCCGCTCGGCGGTCCGGCCGGTGATCGACTACCTCGGCATCGTGCTGGTCGCGCTCGGCGCCTCGGGGCTGGTGCTCGGCCTGGAGTGGGGCGGCAACGAGTACGGGTGGGGCTCGGCCGTGATCGTCGGCCTGTTCGCGGGGTCGGTGGTGCTGCTGGGGCTGTTCGTGCTGGTGGAGCTGCGGGCCAAGGAGCCCATGCTGCCCATGCACCTCTTCCGCAATCCCGTCTTCGTCGTCTGCTCCGTGCTCAGCTTCATCGTCGGCTTCGCGATGCTCGGCGCGATGACGTATCTGCCGACCTACCTCCAGTACGTCGACGGGGTCTCCGCCACCATGTCCGGCGTCCGCGCGCTGCCCATGGTCGCCGGGCTGCTGGGCGCGTCCATGCTCTCCGGCATCGCGATCAGCCGCACCGGCCGCTACCGCGCCTTCCCCATCGCCGGCACGGCCGTGATGGCGCTCGGCCTCTTCCTGATGTCGACCATGAACGCGTCGTCGGGGCCCTGGCTGGAGTCGCTCTACATGTTCGTCCTGGGCGTCGGCATCGGGCTGGCCATGCAGGTGCTGACGATCGCCGTGCAGAACACGGTGGCGTACCACGAGCTGGGCACGGCGACCTCGGGCGTGACGTTCTTCCGTACGCTCGGCAGTTCCTTCGGCACGGCCATCTTCGGCACGCTCTACGCCAACCGGCTGCGGCCGAATCTGGCGGACGCGCTGCTGCGGTCCCCGGGCGTGCCGCCCGCCGCGGTGCAGAGCCCGCGGGGGCTGGAGCAGTTGACGCACGCCCAGGCGGCGCCGATCGTCGACGCCTACGCGGACACGGTGAACTACGTCTTCTTCTGGGTCGTGCCGGTCGCCCTCGCGGGGTTCGTCGTGGCGTGGTTCCTGAAGGAGGTGCCGCTGCGGGACAGCGCCCGGGCCGGGGCCTCCGACATGGGCGAGGGCTTCGCGGCCCCGGACTCCGCCGAGGCGGAGCGGCAGTTGGAGCGGGCGGTGGCGGGCGTGATGCGCAAGGAGCACGGCCCGCCCGTGAGCCGCCGCGTCCTCGCCGCGTCGGGCAGCCCGCTGGGGCCCGCCGAGGCGTGGACGCTGGGCCAGATCCACTGGCGGCTGCGGGTGCGCGGCGAGGCGACGCTCTCCTCGGTGGCCGTCGCGCACCGCATGCCGCCCGAGGTCCTCGAACCGGCCTTCGCCCGTACGGCGCTCGCGGGTTACGCGCGGGCCGAGGGCGACCGGCTGTTCCTGACTCCCTCGGGCGAGGCCGAGATCGAGCGCCTCGGCGCGGCGTGGCGGTCCTGGCTGTCGGCCCGGCTGGAGGACTGGGACGTCGGCGACCCCGAGGACCGCGCCCTCCTCGACCGGGCGCTGGACGCGATGGCGGCCCGGCTGCTGGAGGAGGACGAGCAGCGGCTCGAACGCACGGCGGTCTGACTCACAGGGCCGCCCGCGTCCCCGTGCTCACCGGGGCCGTGGCCGTGCGCCCCCGGTCCGCGGCCGCCGCGACCTGGTCGGCGGTGAGGGCGTAGCCGGTCTCGGGGTCGGAGGTGGAGCGGGCGAAGACGACGCCGTAGACCTTGCCGGAGGGGGTGAGGAGGGGGCCGCCGGAGTTGCCGGGGCGGACGGTGGAGCGCAGGGAGTAGACGGTGCGGGTGGTGACGCCGTCGCCGTAGATGTCCTGGCCCTTGGCGCGGACCTCGTTGGCCACGGTCGCGGCGCGCAGGTCGAGGCCGCCGTTCTCGGGGAAGCCCGCGACGACGGCCGCGTCGCCGCGCTTGGCGGTCTTGTCGAAGGGGAGGACGGGGGCGTCGAGGCCGGGCACGTCCAGGACGGCGACGTCGGTGCGGGGGTCGAAGAGGACGACCTTGGCCTGGAACGCGCGGCCGACGCCGCCCACGCGCACGGTCGGGCTGTTCACCCCGGCGACGACGTGGGCGTTGGTCATCACGTGGTGGGAGGCGTAGACGAAGCCGCTGCCCTCCTGGCCGCGGCGGCCGTCGCGGACGTCCGCGACGCCTTCGACCTTGACGACGCTCTCGCGGGCGGCGCGGCCCACGGCCTGGGTGACCGCGTCGCCCGAGGGCTTGGCGACGCCGGTGGCCGGTTCGTTCTCGAAGGGGTTGAAGACCTGGGGGAAGCCCGCCCCGGCGAGGGCGTCGGTGGTGCGGCTGAACCAGGTGGGTGCCTGCTCGGGCATGGCCTTCTGCACGGCGCCGAGCAGGGCGGAGTCCTTGATCTCGCGGGTGAGGAGGGTGGAGTTCGCCGAGACGAGGACGCTCGCGGCGACCCAGCCGACGAGGAGGACGGCCAGGGAGTTGACGGCGGCGCCCCCTATGCCGTCGACGCCGCGCACGGGCGCCCAGGTCAGGTGGCGGCGCAGCCGCCAGGCGAGCCGCCCGGCGAGCGCGTGCCCGAGGGCGGCGGGGAGGAGGACGACCAGGACGGCGACGACGGCCGCGGTCGAGGTGCCGGCCTCGAAGGGCTCCAGGGCGTAGGGCAGCGCCCAGACGCCGAGGACGGCGCCACCGAGGAAGCCCGCGAACAGCACGAGGCCGGCGATCAGGCCACGCCGGAATCCGGATACGGCGTAGGCGACGACGATCAGCATGAGAAGCACATCGAGCAGGTTCAACGCGGAGCCCTTTCCATCACACGCGCCCCCGATCGCGCCCACAAGGTATGTGGACTAGAGAAAACGCCCGTACGGGGACCAACGGTTCCCTCGCATGGCGCAGCCCACAGGCGGGCGGGGGTGTGCGGGGGCGCGAAAGGCCCGGCGGCGGGCCCCTGGGATCAGGGGCCCGCGCCGGGCCTTCGTACGCGACCGGGCCTTCTTACGCGGCGGACGGTCAGACGCCGACCAGCTCGCGCTTCTCGTCGGGGTCGGGGTCGCCCGAGGGGGTGGCGAGCTGCTTCTGCAGCTGCTCGCCCTCGACGTCGACGTTCGGCAGGATCCTGCCGAGCCAGCCGGGCAGCCACCAGGCGGCCTTGCCGAGCAGGGCGAGGACGGCGGGGACGATGGCCATGCGGACGACGAACGCGTCGAAGAAGACGGCGATGGCCAGGCCGAAGCCGATCATCTTGATCATCGATTCCGAGGAGCCGATGAAGCCCGCGAAGACGCTGATCATGATGACCGCGGCGGCGGAGACGACCCGCGCGCCGTGCTTGAAGCCGGTCACGACCGCCTGGCCGGGGCGCTCGCCGTGGACGAACGCCTCGCGCATGCGGGTCACGAGGAAGACCTCGTAGTCCATCGCGAGACCGAAGACCACACCGACCATGAAGATCGGCATCATGCTCATGATCGGGCCGGTCTCCTCGACGCCGAAGAGCGAGCCGAGCCAGCCCCACTGGAAGACCGCGACGACCGCGCCGAGGGCGGCGACCACGGACAGCAGGAAGCCGAGGGCGGCCTTGAGCGGGACGAGCACCGAGCGGAAGACGACCATCAGCAGCAGGAAGGCCAGGCCGACGACGAGTGCCAGGTAGGGCAGCAGGGCGTCGTTGAGCTTCTGCGAGACGTCGATGTTCATCGCGGTGGAGCCGGTGACGAGCACCTTGGCCCCGGTGTCCGCGGTGATCTTTCCGCCCTTGTCGCGGATCGCGTGGACGAGGTCCTCGGTCTCCGTGCCGGTCGGCTTGGACTTGGGCACCACGGTGATCGTCGCGGTGTCACCGGCCTTGTTGAAGTTGGCCGGGGTGACCATGGCGACGTCGTCCATGCCCTTGATCGTCTTGACCACGGTGTCGGCGGCGGCCTTGGGGTCGCTCGCCTTCGCCGCGTCGGTGACGATCATCAGCGGGCCGTTGAAGCCGGCGCCGAAGCCGTCGGCCAGCATGTCGTACGCCTTGCGCTGGGTGCTGCTCTTGGGCTGCGCCCCGTCGTCGGGCAGGCCGAGCTGGAGGGAGGCCGCGGGCACGGCGATCGCGCCGAGGCCGAGCACACCGGCGGCCAGCACCCAGACGGGCTTGCGCAGCACGAAGCGGGCCCAGCGGGTGCCCATGTTCGGCTTGTCCGTGTCCTCCGGGCGGCCGTCGCGCTTGCGGTCCTTGCGGGCCAGCACCTTGCGGGGCGCGAAGCCCAGCAGCGCGGGGATGAGGGTGAGCGCGATGAGCACGGCGATGGCGACCGTGCCGGCGGCGGCCAGGCCCATCTTGGTGAGCATCGGGATGTTGACGACCGCGAGGCCGGCCAGCGCGATCACCACGGTGAGGCCGGCGAAGACCACCGCGGAGCCCGCGGTGCCGACGGCCCGTCCGGCCGCCTCCTCGCGTGCGCGGCCCTCGGCCACTTCCGCGCGGTAGCGGGAGACGATGAACAGCGCGTAGTCGATGCCGACCGCGAGGCCGATCATCATGGCCAGCGTCGAGGTGTTGCTGGACAGGTCGAGCAACGGCGCGAGCGCGGCGATCGAGGAGACGCCGATGCCGACGCCGATGATCGCGGTGAGCAGCGGCAGACCCGCGGCGACCAGCGAGCTGAAGGTGATCAGCAGGACGACCGCGGACACCGCGATGCCGATGATCTCCGAACCGCCCTCGGGCATGGACTGGAGCGCGCTGCCGCCGATCTCGACGGTCAGCCCGGCGTCACGGCCGTGCTGGGCCGCGCCCTTGAGGGTGTCGCGCGAGGCGTCGGTGAGGTCCTGCGGCCTGGCCTTGTAGCTGACCGAGGAGTACGCGGTCGTGCCGTCCTTGCTGACGGCGTGGGCCTTGAAGGGGTCGGCGGCCGAGGCCACCTGGGGGCCGGCGAGTTCCGCGACGGCCTTCTCGACCGCGGCCTGGTTCCTGACGTCGGTGATCTTCTGGCCGTCGGGGGCCTTGAAGACGACGCGGGCGGCGGCCCCGTCCGGGGTCTGGCCCGGGAAGCGCTGCTCCAGCAGGTCGAAGGCGGCCTGCGCCTCGGTGCCCGGGATGGAGAAGTCGTTGTTGGTGGACTTGGACGCGGTGGCGGCGCCCGTGCCGGCGAGCACCAGCAGCAGCACCCATATGAGGGCTGCGTACCAGCGGCGCCGGAAGGCGAGCCGGCCGAGTCTGTAGAGGAACGTGGCCACGAGGCGTTGTGCTCCCGTCGTGTCGAGATGTGGCGGAACAGGGCGTGAGGTAACGGCCCGACGACGAGAGCGGCGCGTCAGGTGGGAGGTGGTTGTGGGGTCAGAGGCCGAGTGCGGGGACCATCACGGCGTCGATGTAGTGGGCCAGATACGCGCAGTCCGCGGTCCGGTCCTCGATCAGGTGGCGGGTGAGGAACGCGCCGACCATCATGTGCCCGACGTAGTCGAGCGCCGGATTGCCGGCGGCGATCTCACCCCGCTCGACGCCGCGGCGCACCATCGCGCGGAGCCCCTCGATCTCGGGCTCGACCAGCAGTTCACGCAGTGCGCGGCGCAGATCGGGGTTGGTGTGGATGGCGTGGCCCAGCCCCCGCATGAGGGCGGCGTCCTTCTCCATCTGTGCGTCGTCGGCGACGCACAGCATGGCCTGGAGGTCACCGCGCACCGTGCCGGTGTCGATGGCCGACAGCTGGACCGGCTTCTGGTGCCGCAGCGCGCTCGCGACCAGCTCGGGCTTGCCCTTCCACTGGCGGTAGAGGGTCGCCTTGCTGGAGCGCGTACGGGCCGCCACGGCGTCCATGGTGAGGCCGTCGTAGCCGACCTCGCGCAGGATCTCCAGGACGGCGCCGTAGAGCTCGCCTTCGCGTTCGGGCGTCAGCCGGGTGCGGCGCGGCACCGCCGGCTCGGGTCTGTCCATGGGCACGCGTCACTCCCTTCAGGCTCACGTGGGTGTCCGACTCGCGGGTACGGGACCGTCCCGGTTCCGGGCGTCCCGGAACGAAACGGTTTCGTACACCACGAGCGTACGTGCTACCTCATCGAAACGATGTCGTTTCGGTGGTGTTCTCCGTCACGGCCTCCGCTCCCGCGCGGCGCGTGTTCCGGACCGAGTTGCCGTGGCCCTCCGGGGCCGAAACGATGAGGAGGTGAGTGATGCGTATCTGCGGTTCCCTCATCTGCACGGCGGTCTGCTCTGCTTCACGGCCGAGGACGACCTCTGGATCGCCCCCCTCGACGCCGACGGCGCGAAGGACGCCGCTCGCGCCTGGCGGCTGACCGTCGACCGGACCCGGGTCGGGCACCCCCGCTTCTCCCCCGACGGCCGGCACATCGCCTTCACGACCTGGCGCAGCCTCGACCCCGAGATCCACCTGGCGCCCGTGGACGGCGGGCCCGCCCGGCGGCTCACCTACTGGGGCAGCGGCGACGCCCGGGTCTGCGGCTGGGCACCCCCCGACCAGGACGGCCGCTGCGACATCCTCGCCGTCTCCTCGCACGGCCAGCCCTTCTCCTATTTCTCCTGGGCCTACCGGCTGCCCACCGACGGCAGCCCCGGCGGGCGGCTGCCGTGGGGGCCCGCCTCGGACATCGCGATCGGCGGGGCCGAAGACCGGACGCTGCTGCTGACGGGCAAGCCGCCGCACGAGCCCGCCGCCTGGAAGCGCTACCGCGGCGGCGCCACGGGACGGCTGTGGCTGCACGGCACCCGGCTGGTGCCCGGCCTGCGCGGCCACCTGGACTCGCCGATGTTCGTCGGCGACCGCGTCGCCTTCCTCTCCGACCACGAGGGCGTCGGCAACCTCTACTCCTGCCTGCCCGACGGCACCGGGCTGCGCCGCCACACCGACCACGCCGACTTCTACGCCCGGCACGCCTCCACCGACGGCTCGCGCGTCGTCTACCAGTGCGCGGGCGAGCTGTGGCTGGTGGACGACCTCGGCCCCGGGGGCGTCCCGCGCAGGCTGGAGGTGCGCCTGGGCGGGCCTCGGGCCGGGCGGCGCCCGTACCAGGTGCAGGCCGCCAGCAACGTCGAGGCGCTCGCCGTGGACACCACCGGCCGCGCGAGCGCCGTCGAGGTCCGCGGCAGCCTCTACTGGCTGACGCACCGCGACGGCCCGGCGCGGACCATCGCCGACACCCCCGGTGTGCGGGTCCGGCTGCCGGAGATGCTCGGCTCGACGGGCCAGGTCGCCTACGTCACCGACGCCGAGGGCGAGGACGCGATCGAGGTCGCGCAACTGCCGCGCGCCACCGGGCCCGCGGAGCCGCGGCGGCTGGCGGCGGGCCGGATCGGCCGGGTGCACGAGCTGATCGCCTCCCCGGACGGCGAGCGGCTGGCCGTGGCCGCGCACGACGGGCGGCTGCTGCTGGTGGACGTCCCGGCCGAAGGAGAAGCCCCAGAAGAAGCCGCAGAAGAAGGCGCAGCGGAAGGCGAGGTGCTCGAACTCGTCCGGTCCGCCAACGGCCCCGTCCGCGACCTGGCCTTCTCCCCCGACTCGGCATGGCTGACGTGGTCGCACCCCGGCATCGGCCGCTCGCTGCGCCAGATCAGGATCGCGAGACTGTCGGACCGGACGGTCGTCGACGTCACCAACGGCCGCTTCGAGGACGAGCAGCCCGTCTTCACCCGCGACGGCCGCTATCTGGCCTTCCTGTCGTGGCGCGGCTTCGACCCCGTCTACGACGTGCACACCGGCGACCTCTCCTTCCCGCTCGGCTGCCGCCCCTATCTGGTGCCGCTGTCCTCGGCGACGCCCTCGCCCTTCGCACTCACCACGGAGGGCAGGCCCGCGGCCGGCGGGCTCGACTCCGACGACGGCGGCGGTGGCGACGGCTCGACGCTCATCGAGGTGGAGGGGCTGGCGAGCCGGGTGACGCCCTTCCCGGTCGCGGCCTCGAAGTACTCCGCGCTCGAACCGGTCGGCGGCGGCGGCCTGGTGTGGCTGCGCTGGCCGATCTCCGGCGCCCTCGGCGAGACCTTCGCCAACCCCGCCGACACCTCGGGCCGCCCCACGCTCGAACACTTCGACCTGGCCAAGGCCAAGCGCACCGAACTCACCAGCTCCCTCGACTGGTTCGCGGTCAGCGGCGACGGCACCCGGCTGGTCGTCAACGACGAGGGCGAGCTGCGGGCCGTGCCCTCCGGGGACGTCGGCGACTCCGACTCGACCGTCTTCATCGACATGCGGCGCATCCTGCACGACGTGGACCCGGCGGCCGAGTGGCGGCAGGCGTACGAGGAGGCGGGCCGGATCGTCCGCGCGTACTTCTGGGAACCGGGGATGTGCGGCATCGACTGGGACGCGGTCCTCGACCAGTACCGCCCGCTGGTCGAACGCGTCGCCACCCCCGACGAGTTCGCCGACCTGCTGCGCGAGCTCCTCGGCGAGCTGGGCACCTCGCACGCCTACGTGGTCGCCGCCCGCCGCAACGAGGGCCCGCCGCACTACCAGCGCGCCATCGGCCTGCTGGGCGCCAACCTCGTGCACGACAAGGACGGCTCCTGGACCGTGCGGCGCATCCTGCCCGGCGACTCCTCCGACTCCAAGGCCCGCTCCCCGCTGGCCGGTTCCGGCATCCGGGAGGGCTCGGCGCTCACCCACGTCGACGGGCGCCCCGTGGACCCGGTGGCGGGCCCCTACCCCCTGCTCGCGGCGGCCGGCGGCACCACCGTCGAGCTGACCTTCCGGCCCGCCGAGGGCGAGGGCCCCGCCCGCCGGGTCGCCGTGGTGCCGCTCGTCGACGAACGCCCGCTGCGCTACCAGGACTGGGTGGCCAAACGGCGCGCGGTCGTCCGCGAGCTCAGCGGCGGCAAGTGCGGCTACCTCCACATCCCCGACATGGGCGGCTCCGGCTGGGCGCAGTTCAACCGCGACCTGCGGATGGAGATGTCCCGCCCGGCGCTGATCGTCGACGTGCGCGGCAACGCGGGCGGCAACATCAGCGAGCTGGTCGTGGAGAAGCTGACCCGCACCATCGTCGGCTGGGACCTCACGCGCGGCGCGCAACCCGTGTCGTACGCGAGCAACGCGCCCCGCGGCCCGGTCGTCGCCATCGCCGACGAGATGACCTCCTCCGACGGCGACATGATCACCGCCGCCTTCAAACTCCAGGGCATCGGCCCCGTGGTGGGCCTGCGCACCTGGGGCGGCGTCGTCGGCATGACCGGCCGCCACCGCCTCGGCGACGGCTCCGCGATCACCGTCCCGATGAACGCGGCCTGGTTCGACGCGTACGGCTGGGGCGTCGAGAACCACGGCGTCGAACCGGACATCGAGATCGACCGCACGCCGCTGGACTGGGCGGAGGGCCGCCACAAACAGATGGACGACGCGGTACGGCTGGCCCTCGACCTCCTGGAACGCCACGGCTGCGCGGAGCCGCCGGATTACTCGGGGGTACCGGATCTGCGACGACCGGAGTTGCCGCCGAGGTAGGCGGTTTGTTCTTCCCCAGCCCCGCCCCTTCCCGAAACCGGGGAGACCCCGGACCCCAACGCGGCTGCGCCGCGTGTCCTCAAACGCCGGACGGGCTGAATTTCGCGGACCGTAACCAGCGAAATTCAGCCCGTCCGGCGTTTGAGGACAGCGCGCGAAGCGTGCTTCGGGCGCCGCCGACAGGGT
>NZ_JBFBBD010000098.1:0-24478 GCF_040689515.1 Streptomyces sp. NPDC051173 | reverse complement strand
GGCGCCGACCGACCCGCAGCCGGGGGCCTGGGGCGCGTGCCCCCGCGCGGCGGAGCCGCAGATCAGATGCAGCCGGGGAGGGGCGGGGCTGGGGAGCAAGCCCGCCGCAGGCGCCACCCGACCCGCCACCCCGAAGGCAACCTCACCCCGCCGCCCGAGAAATCCGCGCCCCCAACTCCGCCAAGTGAGAAACAAGCTCCGCCGGCTCACGCGCAGAGAATTCGCAGTCGATCAGCGCCAGCCGGAACGCCACCCACTCCAGCGAGTCCGCCGTGGTGAAATCCAGCTCGCACCGGTCCGAGCCGACAGGCACAGGCGTGCCGAGCTGTGAAGGGAAGCGCGCGGCCACGAACTCCGCCGGAGCGTGCAGTGTCACCACGACGCGGTACGTCGGCTGGAGCCGTGCCATGGAGCGGCTCATGAATTCCGCCGCGTCCGCCGCCGGCAGCTCGCGCGGGGTGAAGCGGGCGCCGGTCGCGAAGGGCTCGCTGACCCGGTCCACCCGGAACGTACGCCAGTCGTCGCGGTCGATGTCGAAGGCCACGAGGTACCACCGCCGCCCGGTGCTCACCAGCCGGTGCGGCTCGACCAGTCGCTGGGTCTCGGTGCCGTCGCCCGTGCGGTAGGCGAAGCGCAGCCGTTCGTTGCCGGTGGCCGCCGCGGCCATGACGGTCAGCGTGCGCGGGTCGACGGTCCCGGAGTCGCCCCAGGTCAGCGGCACGGTGGCGGCCTGGAGTGTGGCCACGCGGTGGCGTAGCCGGGACGGCAGGACCTGTTCCAGCTTGGCGAGGGCCCGTACGGACGCCTCCTCGATGCCGTCTACGGCGTGGCCCGCGCCCGCGCGCAGCCCCACCGCGATGGCGACGGCCTCCTCGTCGTCGAGGACGAGCGGCGGCATGGCCGCGCCCGCGGCCAGCCGGTAGCCGCCGACCGCGCCCATCGTGGCCTGCACGGGATAGCCGAGGTCGCGCAGCCGCTCGATGTCACGCCGGATCGTGCGCGCGGTGACCCCGAGCCGCTCGGCGAGTTCGCTGCCCGGCCATTCGCGCGGAGTCTGGAGCAGGGAGAGCAGGTTCAGCAGCCGTACGGGGGTGTCGGTCATGTCACCCAGCCTGCCAGCGAAGTGGGACACAGTCTGTCCTAGATGCCCTATAGCGTCGGTTGCGTTCCCCCCGCTCCACCAGAAAGGGCTTCTCCTGATGGCCACCGACTCACCGCCTGCCGACCGCCGCCGCTGGCTGGCGCTCGCGGTCGTGATGACCGCGTCCTTCATGGACCTGGTCGACGTCACCATCGTCAACATCGCGATGCCGAGCATCCAGCGGGACATCGACGCGTCGTTCAGCGTGCTGCAGTGGCTCAGCGAGGGGTACGCGCTGGCCTTCGCGATCGGCCTGATCACGGGCGGGCGGCTGGGTGACATCTACGGCCGCAAGAAGGTGTTCCTGCTGGGCATGGGCGGCTTCACGCTCGCCTCGATGCTGTGCGGCATCGTCAGCGACCCGCAGCTGCTGGTCGCCGCGCGCGTGCTCCAGGGCCTGATGGGCGCGATGATGGTGCCCCAGGTGCTGTCGATCATCCACGTCACCTTCCCCGCGCACGAGCGCGGCAAGGTCTTCGGCATGTTCGGCGCCGTCGTCGGCCTCGGCGCGGTCTCCGGCCCGCTGCTGGGCGCGCTGCTCACCCAGTGGAACCTCTTCGGCCTGGAGTGGCGCCCGATCTTCCTGATCAACCTCCCGGTCGGCATCGCCGGTCTGCTCCTCGGCCGTCGCTTCATCATCGAGTCCAAGGCCCCGCGGGCCATGAAGCTCGACCTCGTCGGTGTGGTCCTGGCCAGCGCCGGCCTGCTGATGCTGCTCTACCCCCTGACGCAGGGCCGCGAGCACGACTGGCCGGTGTGGGGCTTCGTCTCGATGGCGTGCTCGGTGCCGATGTTCGTCGCCTTCGTGCTGTACGAGCGCCACAAGACCCGCAAGGACGGCTCGCCGCTGGTCGAGCTGTCGCTGTTCAAGGTCAAGAGCTTCGCGGCGGGCATCGGCGTCCAGCTGACCTTCGGCCTGACCTCCGGCATCTTCTTCCTGGTCTGGACGCTCTACATGCAGATCGGCCTCGGCTGGTCGGCGCTGCGGGCGGGCCTGACCGGCGTCCCGTTCTCGCTGGCGGTCTCGGCCGCCGCGGGCATGTCGGTGCAGAAGCTGGTGCCGCGCTTCGGGCGCAAGGTGCTCCAGGCGGGCGCGCTGGTGATGGCGGCGGGCGTCCTGACGTACATCTGGGAAGCCGGTCACTACGGCGCGGACATCAAGTCCTGGCAGATGGCGCTGCCGCTGATCGTGATGGGCGCGGGCATGGGCCTGATCGTCGCCCCGATCACCGACGCCGTGCTCTCCGAGGTCCCCCGCGAGCACGCGGGCTCCGCGTCCGGCCTGATCAACACCACGCAGCAGCTGGGCAACGCGGTGGGCCTGGGCCTGGTCTCGGTGGCGTTCTTCGGCGTCGTCGACAACGCGGACCCGCGCACGCGGCCGGTGTCGGACATCTTCGGTGAGGCGTTCACCCACTCCCTGTGGTGGGTCGCGGGCGGACTGGTGCTGGTCTTCGGCCTGATGTTCCTCCTGCCCAAGCGGCGGGCTGTCGAGGCGCCTGTGGGGGAACCGCAGGAAGAGCAGGAGCTGGCGGCGGCGTAAGCGGTCCCGTACGTCCTCGAACGCCGGGCGGGCTGGTTCTCCAGCCCGCCCGGCGTTTTCCGTATGTGCCCGAATCCGTTTACTTTCCCCCTCTACTCGGGGTAACGTCCCCGATAACCACATACTCGGGCATGGAACGGACGCAAAGCATGTACGCACCGGAGCGGCAGCAAGAGATCTTGCGGATCGCCCGTGAGACCGGGCGCGTGGACGTGCTCTCGCTCGCCGAGGAGTTCCAGGTCACCGCCGAGACGGTGCGGCGCGACCTCAAGGCGCTCGACCGGGCCGGCCTCGTCCGCCGGGTGCACGGCGGTGCCATCCCCGCCGGGCGGCTCGACTTCGAGCCGGACCTCGCCGAGCGCGAGGCCACGGCCGCGGACGAGAAGGACGCCATCGCCCGCGCCGCGCTCGCCGAACTGCCCGCAGACGGCAGCGTGATCATCGACGCGGGCACGACCGCCGCGCGCCTCGCCGGGCTGCTGCCGCTGGACTCCACGCTCACCGTCGTCACCCACGCCCTGCCGGTCGCCGCGCGCCTCGCCGACCACCCCGGCATCGCGCTGCACCTGATCGGCGGGCGCGTGCGGCACCGTACGCGGGCCGCCGTGGACGCCTGGGCCCTTCGCGCGTACGGCGAGGTCCACGCCGACGTCGCGTTCCTCGCGACCAACGGCTTCTCCCTCGACGGCGGGCTCACCACCCCCGACCTGGCCGAGGCCGCCGTCAAGCGGGCCGCTGCCGCGGCCGCCCGCCGGGTCGTGCTCCTCGCGGACTCCGGCAAGTACGGGCAGCGGCACTTCGCCCGCTTCGGCGACCTCTCCGCGGTGGACGTGCTGATCACCGACGCGGGCCTCGCCGAGGAGGACGCGCGCGCCATCGAGGCCGCGGGCCCGGCGGTGGTCCGCGCGTGATCCTCACCGTCACCCCCAACCCCAGCCTGGACCGGACGTACGAGGTGCCGCGGCTGGAGCGCGGCGCCGTCCTGCGCGCCGCCACCGACCGCGTCGACCCCGGCGGCAAGGGCGTCAACGTCTCGCGCGCCGTGGCCGCCGCCGGACACCGTACGGTCGCGGTCCTGCCCGTGGCGGGACCCGAGGGCGCGCTGCTGCTGAGCCTGCTCACCGAGCTCGGCATCGAGGCGGCGGGCCTGTCCGTGCGCGCCGGCTCGACCCGCGTCAACATCTCCGTCGCCGAACCCGACGGCACCCTCACCAAGGTCAACGCCCCGGGCCCCGAACTCACCGCCGCCGAAGCGGAGTCCCTGCTCGCGGCCGTACGGGAGCGGTCCGCCGACGCCGACTGGATCGCCTGCTGCGGCAGCCTCCCGCGCGGTCTCGCGCCCGAGTGGTACGGGGAGTTGGTGGCCCGTGCGCACGCCGCCGGGGCCCGCATCGCCCTCGACACCTCGGGCCCGGCCCTGACCGCCGTGCTGCGGGAGCGTCCCGACGTCGTCAAGCCCAACGCCGAGGAGCTCGCCCAGGCGACCGGCCGGGCGCTGGCCACGGTCGGTGACGCCGTCGCGGCGGCGCGGGAGCTGCGGGCCGCGGGCGCGCGGGCCGTCCTGGCCAGCCTCGGCGCGGACGGGCAGTTGCTCGTCGAGGACTCCGGCACGTACTTCGGCACCGCCCGGGTGCCCGCCGTCCGCAGCAACGTCGGTGCGGGCGACGCCTCCCTCGCGGGCTTCCTCACGGCGGGCGGCTCCGGCCCGGCGGCCCTCGCCGCCGCCCTGGCCCACGGCGCGGCGGCCGTCCAGCTGCCGGGCAGCGCGATGCCGGCGCCGTCGGACCTGGACCCGACGGCGGTGACCGTGACGTCCGAGGTGCCCCTCGGCCGCGCCCTGACGGAGCCGGTGTCGTGACCGGCCTCCCCCCTGTCCCCCCCCCCACGCGCGCAAAGGAGCCCGCGATGAGTGAGCTGATCACCGCGGAACTGGTCGACCTCGGCCTGTCCGCCGGGACCAAGGAAGCGGCGGCGCGTTCGCTGGCCGAGCGGATGGCGGCCCTCGGCCGCGTCACCGACCTCGACGGCTTCCTCGCCGATGTCGCCGCGCGCGAGGCGCAGATGCCGACCGGTCTCGACGGCGGCATCGGCATCCCGCACTGCCGCAGCGCGCACGTCACCGAGCCGACGCTCGCCTTCGGCCGGTCCGCCGCCCGGATCGACTTCGGCGCCCCGGACGGTCCGGCGGACCTGATCTTCCTCATCGCGGCCCCGGACGGCGCGGACAGCGATCACCTGACGATCCTGTCGTCGCTGGCACGGCAGTTGACGCGCCAGGAGTTCACGGACGCGCTGCGGTCGGCGGACAGTGCGGAGGCGGTGGCGGCGCTGATACGGGGGGACGAGCCGGCGCTGCCGGATCCAGGGGATCCGGCAGCGGAGGAGGTCGCGGAGGTCCTGGCAGCATCGGAGGCCCTGGCGGGCCGGGCGGCCCCGGAGGCGCCGGCGGATCTGGCGGACGCGGAGGTCCTGGCTCCCCCGGAGGCCCCGGAGGTCCTGGCAGACCGGGAGACCCTGGCAGCCTCGGAGGTCCCGGCGGATCCAGTCGCCCCTTTGGTCCCAGCGTCCCCGGACACCCTGGCAGCCCCGAAGACCTCAGCGACACCGACAGACCCCACCGACCCGGCAACACCGGAATCATCGGAACCCTTCCGGATCGTCGCCGTCACCTCCTGCCCCACCGGCATCGCCCACACCTATATGGCAGCCGAGGCGCTGGAGCAGGCGGCCCGCGCCGCCGGGGTCGTGTTCGCCGTGGAGACCCAGGGCTCGGCCGGTTTCACCAAGCTGGACGCGCGGACGATCGCCGCGGCGGACGGCGTGATCTTCGCGCACGACGTCGAGGTACGGGAGCGGGCCCGCTTCGCGGGCAAGCCCACCGTCGATGTCGGTGTGAAGGCGGGCGTCAACCGTCCCGCCGAACTGATCGCCGAGCTGCGGGAGATGGCGGCCGCGGCCCCCGCCACCGTACGGGCCGCGGCGCCCATGGACACCGCGGCCGCGCCCGAGGACGGCTTCGCCACCCGCCTCCGCACCTGGCTGATGACCGGTGTCAGCTACATGGTCCCGTTCGTCGCCGCCGGCGGCCTCCTCATCGCGCTCGCCTTCGCGATCGGCGGATATCAGATCGACAAGGCGCCTTCCGTCGCCGCCCACTTCGCCTGGACGGAGTCGGCGAGCTGGGCGGCGCTGTTCTTCCAGACGGGCGGCGCCGCGTTCGCCTTCCTGGTGCCGGTGCTGGCCGGCTATATCGCGTACGGCATGGCCGACCGGCCCGGGCTCGTACCCGGCTTCGTCGGCGGCTCGATCGCGCTGACCGTCAACGCGGGCTTCCTCGGCGGCCTGATCGCCGGTCTGCTGGCGGGTGGCGCGGTGCTGGCCGTGCAGCGGGTGGGCGTGCCGCCGGTGCTGCGCGGGATCATGCCGGTGGTGGTGATCCCGCTGATCTCGTCGGCGGTGGTCGGCTTCCTGATGTTCCTGGTGGTCGGCAAGCCGGTCGCCTCGCTCCAGAAGGCGCTCACCGACTGGCTGAGCGGGCTGTCCGGCGCCAACGCGGTCGTACTCGGCGTCGTGCTGGGCCTGATGATGTGCTTCGACCTCGGCGGCCCGCTCAACAAGTGCGCGTACGCGTTCGCCGTCGGCGGCCTCGCCGACCCCAACGACGGCAGCCTCAAGGTGATGGCCGCCGTGATGGCGGCGGGCATGGTCCCGCCCCTGGCGATGGCCCTGGCCACGACCGTACGCGGCCGCCTCTTCACCAAGGCCGAGCGTGAGAACGGCAAGGCGGCGTGGGTGCTGGGCGCGTCGTTCATCACCGAGGGCGCGATCCCCTTCGCGGCGGCGGACCCCCTGCGCGTCATCCCCTCCGCGATGGCGGGCGGCGCGGTGACGGGCGCCCTCTCCATGGCCTTCGACTGCACGCTGCGCGCGCCGCACGGCGGCGTGTTCGTGGTCCCGCTGATCGGCGCCCCGTTCCTCTACCTCCTCGCGATCGCGGCGGGCGTGGCGGTGAGCGCGGGGCTGGTGATCGTGTTGAAGGGGCTGGGTAAGCCGGAGCCGGGGGCGGCGCCCGTCGCTGCGTGATCCGTGGGCCCGCCCGGGGCGGGCCCACGTTCACCGCCGTGTCAGACGCGCTCGAAGCGCCACTTCTGGGCGTCCGTGTTGTTGAAGGTGTACTGCTGGACGTTGGCCCGCTTCTCCTTGGAGCCGCCGGTGACGTCGACGGCCTTGCCGCTGTGGACGTTGCTGATCGCGAACACGCCGTCGCCGAGGGGAGTGACCCACCAGCGCTGGCTCGCGGCGCCGGTGGCCCGCCACTGCTGGATGTTGGCGGTGTCGTCCAGGGAGGCGCCGGCGACGTCCAGGAACGTGCCGCCCGCCTTGGTGGTGATCTCGTACTCGCCGGTGACGTTGTACGCGGGGTTGTTGCGCGCGTAGTCGCGCCGTACCGGCGTGAACGTCCACTGCTGGTTCGCTCCGCCGTGGCGGCCCCACTGGCCGACGTTCGCCCCGTCGGCACCGTCCGTGCCCAGGACGTCGAGGCACATGCCGCTGCCGATGTTGGTGAGGATGTAGGTGCCTTCCTCGACGGGCAGCTTGCGGATGACCTGCGCGGCGTCGGAGTAGAGCGGGAAGAGGCGTACGGAGACCGTCCGGTTCTTCAGCGCCGGGCCCTGGGCCGTGCGGGAGGCGCCCACGGTGTTCCCGAGGCCGTCGATCTCCCGGGTGTCCCTGTCGGCGAGGGCCGGGATCTCGTCACGCGGACCCACCTGCGCGGCGAAGCCCTTGGAGTCGGCCTCGACGTGGAGGGCGATGCTCTGCTCGGTGTGGTTCACCGCCGACAGGACACGCCCGTCGAACCCGAAGGTCCGTATGCCGCCGAGCGTCTGGTCGGAGAGCAGCACGCGCCCCCGCTCCTTGGCGTTGAAGCCCTCGTGCTCGTAGAGCGCGTACCAGCCCTTGGGACACACCTCGGGACCACTGCCTTCGACGACCTTGACCGTCACGTCGTAACACCTTTCGCTGTCCAACTCCCGTGGGGACCACGGGCCGTGACGTCACTCTATGGAGTTGCGCGGGTGGCCGGTAGTGATGGATTCCGGCCATGGGCGGTGGCTGATCAGCGGCATCTCCGCGGGTGGGCGGCTGTTCACGGGTCGCAATGCGCTACCGCTGCGGGCCGCAGCTCGGGAAAGCCCCGATCCGACGCGGGGTGTCGAATCGGGGCAGCCCTTTCAGCGAGGGCGGGTCGCCTCGTGTGTGCACCTGTCACAGACGTACCGGGAGCGGAGTACGAGCCGCATGGCTTGTGGGTCTTGATGCTTGGGGCACAGCCAGGAAAGCTCGGAGTCCTCCGGCAAGTCATGCTTGAGGAACTGTCGTAGCGTGGCGCGCACGCCGTCGCCGTCAGGGGCGTTGCTACTTGTCATCTCCGTCGGTGTCCTCGTCGCAGCTGATGTCCTCGGGCGGGTCGGCGGGGGTGATCGTTTCGTTCGCCCCCAGGTCGTACCCGTTGACTTCGTCCCTGCCCATGACAGGTCCTCCTTCGGTTGTATTCGGTCGGGAGTGGTGCGGGAAACCTCTTGCGGTGGTTCTCCCGTCCAGGCGTTGCGACAGTGGTCCATCTGCGGAGCGGCCGGACGGGCGTTCAGGGGCTGCTGATCCGCCAGCGGGAGAGGTCACCGCCGGCGACGGGTCGGAGATGGCTCTACGGGCTGATGCGTACGGTGCCGGTGGTCGGCGAGCAGGCTGTTCATGTCCCTCATCGCAGTCCAGTCGTGGCGCGTCTCGGCATCCCACCGGGCCCGGGCGAGCAGGATGCACGTGGTGCACGTCTCGGTACGGCTGAGGGTGATGACGTGGAAGCCGGACGTTCCGGCGACGGGCACGACGGGGCGGGCCAGGGACGTGATCACGAGTGGGCCTCCCGCCGGTGCCGTGCTTTCTCCGCGTTGATCGCGCCGGCTTCCGCGAGCCGGCCTTCTCGCACGGCGAGGACGTGGGCGAGGGTGAATCCGTGGCACTTCCTGCACGGGCGGGAGGGACCCGGGGTGCTTGCCGCTGCTCCGGCGCGGCTCATAGCGTTGGCGGCGGCGAGGCGATTGCTCAGGTCCTCGGACGCGGCGGCGTGTGCGTCCTCGTGCGGGGCGGTGAGGGATTCCGATTTCTGGATCACGCAGGAACCGTATGGGCGCGCGAAAAGCCGAACCAGGTTCGCCACATGGTAGTTCGGCGGCAGCCGGGAGCCGAGTGCTACGTAACGTGGTACCTACTGCGCAACGCCCAGGTGGGCGGCCATTTCACGCATGTCCTGGGTGAGAGTGCGCTTACGTGACTTGAGCAGGTCGCTCATGACGTAGCGGGCCATGGCCTGATGCTTCAGCCACTCGCCGGACCTGGTCCGCAATTGCTTCAGTTCGCCCATCGCGTCCTGATGGGATCCCATGGCGACATGGGCCTTGGCCACGTCGAGCCGATGGCGGTCCCAGTTGTTCGAGGTCGGCTTGCCGTGGCTCCGCAGGGCCCTTTCGCTCAGTACTCCGTTGTCGGCGTGCCGGAGCACGCCGCGTGCGTCGTTCATGATGGACAGATCTTCGACTGCCTTCAGTTCCGCCGTAATGGGGCCGAACGTCGCCCAGTGGGTGCGGTAGTCGATGTGTTCGCTGTCCATCGCGCTGGCCGCCGTGCGGGCCATCCGCCGGGCCTCACGTGCGACATCGGGCTTGTTGTCGCGCACGGCTGCCGAAGCGATGCGTAGCGAGAGTTCGCCCCACAGAGCGAATTGCGCGGGGTCCGCGGCCGAGATGCGCGGCTCCATTTCCACGGCTGTGACGCTTGCGAGCTGCTCGCTCTCGTCGAAGCGGTCCTGGCGCAGCAACAGCCAGCACATGCCGACGACGCCAGTGGCGGCCGTGCGCGTCCGGTCGGTCTCGCGAGCCAGCCGGATGGCTTCGGCCAGCGCGTAGTAGGCCATGTCGTACTGGCGCACCTGAGTGAGGTATTTACCGGCCAGCAGCAGCGCTTGGGCCCGGAGGATCACCGCGCGCTGCCGCTCCTCGCCCTCCAGCGAAGCGACGCACGCTTCGGTGGAACGCAGGAGGCCCGGCAACTTCCTCGCGACGGCGCCGTACCGGTCCGCGTGGTAAAGAGCGTGTCCGTCTTCGATGTGCGCGCGGAGCTCCGGCAACGCCCTGCCCTCTCCGTGATCGCAGAGAGCGGCGTCGAGGCCGACCGGAGGCATCAACGCCCGCCGCAATTCGGCGAGATAGCGGCGGTTCGCTTCATCGCCGATGACGGGATTCGGGGCTTCTGTGGCGAAGAGGGCGGAGGTGGAGACGCCGAGGGCGCGCGCGAGGGTGTGCAGCGTCTCGACGCGGGCGTCCCCGCCTTGCTCCACCTTGCGCACCACACCCAAAGAGAGACCGGCCTCGTGGGCGAGCTGCTCCTGGCTCAGTCCGGCGGCGCGACGGTACTTCCTGATGTTGTCGGACAGTCCTGTGGACATGGAATCACCGTTCCTTCAAGCCAAGCGTAGGCCCGTCGCCCTACCGCGTGCGGTGGATCGTCAACGCGGCCAGCCCACTTGAGCGCCGGGCTCCGGGGTGCCTTGTCTTCAGCGGGGCAGGCTCTTCTCCATGGAGCCCATGCCTGTGGACCCCGCCGCCTGGAACGCGTACCTCACCGAAGGCAATGCCACGCAGGCCCGCAAGCGTGTCGCGGCCGATGTCCTGCTCCGTGACGTCTCCGGCCGCTTTCTGCTGGTGAAGCCCACCTATAAACCCGGCTGGGACCTCCCTGGCGGCATGGCCGAAGCCAACGAAGCCCCCGACCGGGCGGCGGTCAGGGAGCTGCGGGAGGAGCTGGGGTTGACCGCGGTGATACGCGGATTGTTGGTCGTGGACTGGGTCGCCCCGCACGGGCCGTGGGACGACCAGCTCGCCTTCATCTTCGACGGGGGAGCGCTCGACGGTGAGACGGTTATCGCTCTTCGCCCCCACGACGAGGAGCTGTCCGAGCTCAGGTTCGTCTCCCCCGGCGAGGCGAAGAGGCTGCTCCGGCCACGTCTTACTCGCCGGTTCGAAGCGGCAGTTGATGTGCTTTCGGGTAGACCGCCGCGATACCTGCGCAATGGTGAGGGTTTCCTTCAACTTCCAGCACTGGCCGCCGTGGCGGCCGCTCGTGGTCGAGACTGCCCGACGCGTCCTCGACTACGCCGGTGGCACTCTGGTGATGCCCATGACTGTCCTGGTCGAGGAGTACTGGCGCGAGATCAGCACAGGGCTCGCCCACCATGCCATTCCCGTACGGCACTTCGTCCTCCACGCCGACCAGGAAACCCTCCGTGGGCGCATCGCGGGCGACACTGTTCTTGGCCCCGACTCCCCGTTCCGTCTCAAATACCTTGAGCCCTACGCCGAGGCGGCCCGCACGTGGCTGCACGGCGAGGCCGAGGTAGTCGACACCACGCACCTCACGCCCGCCCAGGCCGCCCTGCAGATCGCAGAGGCCCTGAAGAGTTGAGGTCCATCCGCCACGCGAAACAGGCGCAGGTGGCAACAAAGAACGACACGCCACGGTAGTCAAGCGGCCGCCCGCAGCCGCCACGACGGCCCCTCCGGATCGCGCACCCAAAGGCATTTCCCGTCGGCACTCACCGTCAGCCCGAGATCCGTGAGCGCGGGCGCGCCGGCGTTCTGCCACGCGGTCACGGCCTGGGCGGCCTCCTCCGCGAGGCGGCGCGTACCCCATTGCCGTACGCGTCCGTCCGGCTTCCACGCCGCCCACGAGGCGCCGTCATGAGCCTCGAACCACCACGTCTGCCCGCCGAACGCGACGCGGATGCCGGGCACGAGGGCGTGGAGCAGGAACTCCGCGCCCAGCTCGTGTTCCACGGGGGACAGGTCCACGTCCGTGCGGGACTTGTCCGACTCGGAGAGGGTGGCGCTGATGATCTCCCGCATCTCCACCGCGTCGGCGGCGCGCTGGCCGCGCAGGGCCATGAACGTCATGGCGTCCACGACAGGCCCGCACGCCGTCCTGCCGTCCTCGGCGACCACCAGGCGTACGAGGGCCAGGCCTCGGTACGGGGTGAGGACGATCCCCCCGGGCCTCGTCTGTTCGATCCATGCCGGCGGGACGCGCATGGCGGAGGCGGTGCACAGGACCCGGTCGTACGGCCCGCCGCCGGGCCACCCCCGTTCGCCGTCACCGATGACGGTGCGCACGCCACCGTGCCCGGCCGTCGCGAGGTTGCGACGCGCGTCCTCGGCCAGGCGGCCGTCGACTTCGAGGGTGACGACGTGGTCGGCCGGGGTCCGTTCGGCGATCAGAGCGCAGTCGTAGCCGCTGCCCGTGCCGATGTGCAGCACTCGGTGCCCGCGCTCCAGGCCAAGGTGGGAGAGCTGGCGGGCGACCACACGGAGTTCGGACAGGGACGAGGTGAACCGCCCCGCCGCGCCGTCGGCGTAGGCGGTGGCGCCGTCGTCCATCTGCGTGACCAGGGCGCATCCGGGGGAGTAGACGGTGCGCGCCCACCCCTCGGGGGCGGTGTCACGGTCGATGAGCGGGAACCCGCCGCCTTCCCGCACGGCCTTGATCCAGAACCTGGGCGGTGCGAAGAGCGTACGGTCCACCGCCTCGAACGCGCTCCGCACCCACGCGTCGCCGAACTGGCCGTCTTCAGCGAGAGCTTGTGCGCAACTGCGGCGCAGTGCCGTGAAGTCGATGGCGCTCACCGACGGTGCGGGGCGTCGCCGTCGGTGGTGGACGGGTCGTTCACGTAATCGCTCTGCCGGTCCCGGTCCTGATCCACGTCGTACTCGCGGTCGTCGTCGTCCGGTTCCTGCTGGTCGTCCTTACGTCCCATACGGCCAGTGTGGCGGTGACGGCTCGTGCCGGGGAAGGGCGCATTTCGCGGCGAGTCGGCCGTCAGGCCGCCATCCCTTCCGGAACGTTCCGGATGGCCTTGTCGGCCCGCGTTGTGTGTAGTGGGACGCATCGGCCGTGGCTACCGGTGCGCAGGATTCGGCGGTCCCGTCGAACTCGTTCCATTCCATGGGATTCGACCGACCGCGTACGGAACCGGCAACCAGGCGCGTTGACCAACTCCATAGGGAGAATCGCATGCGAAGTACGCGGGGTTGTTGCGCGCGTAGTCGCGCCGTACCGGCGTGAACGTCCACTGCTGGTTCGCTCCGCCGTGGCGGCCCCACTGGCCGACGTTCGCCCCGTCGGCACCGTCCGTGCCCAGGACGTCCTTCGACGACCTTGACCGTCACGTCGTACACCTTTCGCTGTCCAACTCCCGTGGGGACCACGGGCCGTGACGTCACTCTATGGAGTTGCACGGGTGGCCAGTAGTGATCGTTTCCGGCCATGGGGTGCGGCTGACGAGGGGCACCTCCGGGGCCCAGGGGCCCGGTGCCGCGGTGTGCGACCCGCCCGGCCGTCCCGACTTCACGGCGCGCGCGGCCGGGCGGCGGTTCAGTGGTCGTCCCGCCAGTGCCGTGCTTTCTCCGCGTTGATCGCGGCGGCTTCCGCGAGCCGGCCTTCTCGCACGGCGAGTACGTGGGCGAGGGTGAATCCGTGGCACTTCCTGCACGGGCGGGAGGCGCGTTCGTGCTTTCGAGTGCTCACGACTTCCGCCCACCCACCGGGGTCCCCAGGACCGCCGCCTTCTTCAACTCAGCCTCCGTGGGCTCGCGCAGCTCGCCCGGCGGGCAGTCCCACTCCCTGCCGCCGCCGACCGGTCGCAGCTGTACGTACGGGCCCTCACCGCCCATGCGCTCCCCGAGCTTGTTCGTCCGGGTGTCCACCGCGTACCGTCCGCTGCTCATATGGTCAGCCTCCACGTTCGCTTCCTGTCGCACGCATAGCCAACATCCGAAGCCTCTCAGCGGGTAGCTTCCGGAGTAGTGGTGAACCGTGGTGAATCCACCACGCCTGTCGATCTTGTGGATGGTCGCAGTGAAGAATTCGAACACGAAGCTCGCCGACTGGATCGGTCGTTCGGGGTGGTCGAAGGGTGAACTCGCGCGCCACGTCCGGTCCCGCGCGGCGGAGTGGGGACACCCTCACGTTTCCTCCGACACGTCCAGCGTCCGGCGCTGGGTGACCCTGGGGGAGGTGCCCCGCCACCCCGTGCCGGTCATCCTCGCCGACCTCTTTTCGGCGCGCTTCGGGTACCGGGTCACGACCTACGACCTCGGGCTGGGCGAGTCGCCGGACATTGACCGGGCGCTCGTCTACAGCTCATCGTGGGCCGTGACGGTCGAAGCTGTCACCGAGCTAGGGAGAGCGGACGTGGACAGGCGGAGTTTCCTCGCGGGGGCACCCTTCGCGGCGGTCGCAGCAGTAGGACCGTCCCGTGACTGGCTCCTCAACACCCTTGATCAGCAACCCGAACCAGGGCGGCAAGTCCGACTCGAAGACGTGACGGCCGTGAAGAACATGTTCGGCGCGTTCCAGGAGATGGACATCTTCCAAGGCGGCGGCAGTGGGCGGCTGGCCCTCACTGCCTACATGAACCAGCACGTCTACCCGCTGCTGCGCCGGGCCCACACCGAGGAAGTGCGGCACGCGCTGTGTTCGGCCGCTGCCGAGCAGACCTACCTTCTCGGCTGGATGGCCTTTGACTCCGGCGAACACGGCACAGCGCAGCGGTACTTGATCCAGGCGCTTCGCCTCGCCGAGGAGTCCAAAGATCCGGCCCTTGGTGCACACGTACTCGCGGGCATGGCAGACCAGGCAACGCTGCTCGGCCACCCGGACGAAGGCAAGCGCCTCGCCCAAGCCGGCCGACAGGGACTCATTCGTACCAGCTCACCCGCGTGCCTCGCTGACCTCTGGACGCTCGAAGCCAGGGCGCACGCTGTCCTTGGCGACAAGAAAGCAACTGTGCACGCCATCAGCCAGGCAGAACAGAGCTTCGCCAAGGTGGATGCCGCCGACGGACCCGAGTGGGCCAAGTTCATCGACCCCGCATACCTCGGCGGCGAGTGGGCCAATGCCTTCCGCGATATCGGCCAGCCGGACCACGCCGAAGAACACGCCCGTTCCTCCATCACGCACGCCCGCAAGCAGAACCGGGCCCGTCGCGGAGCCATGTCCCAAGCTGCCCTCGCTGTAACCCATTTGCAACGCAGGGACCTTGAATCCGCCCACGCCGCTGGAGTCCGCACACTCGACCTCGCCCGTCGGGTGAAGTCGTCCCGCAGTGTGGAAGCTGTCCAGGACCTACAGCGGCGCATGATCCCCTTCGGCAAGCACCCTCTTGTGGCCGACTTCAACGAGCGGGCCCGTGTTCTCCAGGCGGCCTAGGTGTATTGATCTTCGGAAGGGCGCGTCCTTCCGGAACGTTCCGGGTGGCCTTGTCGGTCCGCGTTGTGTGTAGTGGGACGCATCGGCTGTGGCTGCCGGCGCGCAGGACTCGGCAGTCCCGTCGAGCTCGTTCCAGGGATTTCATCGAATGCCGCCCATGCCGTCCATACGGCATCGGCAACCAGGCGCGCTGACCAACTCCATAGGGAGAATCGCATGCGAACGAGACGGACGGCCGCCGTGGTGGCCGCTTTTCTGATGGCGGGCGGGCTTTCGCTGGGGCAGGCGTCCGCGGCGCCGACGACGGCTCCGTGCGACGGTACTTACACGATCGTCGTCGGGGGCACCGGAAGCTCGTGGAACAACGACGGCTTCACCGGCAACATCCAGCAGCACGTCGGGTATCCCACCACGATTCCCAACGGTGGGAGCGTCCGGGCAGGTGTCAACGAGCTGAACCGGCTGGTCCGTGACCAGCGTGCCGCGTGCCCGGGCCAGCACGTCAAGATGGCCGGGTACTCCTTGGGCGCCGCCGTGGTGCACGTCTGGGTCACCGAGAACTGGCAGACGTTCGACAACGTCAACGCCGTTCTCGTCGCGGACCCCAAGCGCCAGGGCCCTCCTGGCGGCAACGGCTCCACCGCACCGTTCGGCCCCTTCGTCGGTGCTCCGCTCGCAGGTGTCGACAGGTTCTTCGGCAATGTGCCGGTCAAGTCGATCTGCCACTGGGACTACATCTGCGACGAGTCCGCGGGCATCGGGACCTACCCGTACAACCACACCCACAACTACCCCGAAGACTTCAACATGGACCACCACAATGACAGCGCCAACGAGCAGTGGTGGAACGGTGCTTGGTATCCCTGGTAACCCAGGAATATCGCGTCGCCCGGGTGCGTAGTCGCATTCCCCACCCCCATTCCTGAGCTCCGGGATCCGGGCCCCAGGCCCCGAGACCTCTATGCGAGGAATGGGTGGTGGGTTCAACCCACCCTCCCTCCCAACCGCCGCGCATACCACGCGCGTTCACTTTCCGTGTTCAGGTTGCGACACGGCGCCGCCACCCTCTAGCGTTCGCAGCAACAAAACGACCCCGACCGGTGTTAGCGCACCGAGCCGGGGTCTGACCAACAAGATCGTCAGGAGCGATCTCATGGCTGACGCCGACTCTAGCCCTGCCCCGCGCCCCGCGCACCCGTACCCCCTGGCCCGCCCCGGATACGGGAAGCGCACCGCCCCCGAGCAAGCTCCCCGCCGCCGTGGCGACTTCGCGCATCTGCGGCCCCGCGAGGCGTCGATCGCCGCTTTTGTCGACCGGCTGCCCGAGGGCGCGGCCATGGACGCCAAGACGCTTGCCGCCCACCTGCCCGACTACGGGCAGGCCGCCTGCCTCACCGCCCTCCGGCGGCTCTCCGAGGCGGGGCATCTGCGGCGGGTGACGGAGCGGATCCAAGGTGACGGCGGCAGCTGGCACTGGGTGACGCGTTCGCATTTCTCCCGGACCGCGCGGGACGACGTGTGGTGGACGGCGGTCCTCGCGGGTAACGTCCCGGCCCCGCAACAGCAGCCGCAGTCGCAGCCGCAGTCGCAACCGTCGGCGCGCCCCGCCCGCTCGCAGGCGTACGACGCCCTCGCGTCAGCAGGCCGTACGGACCCTCGTATGACGCTGTCCGCCGCCGAATGCGCGGCACTTGAGGAGCTCGCCGCCGAGTGGCTGGCGCGCGGGGTGTCCGTGCCGGAGCTCGTACGGGGGCTGACGGGCGGACTGCCGCCCGAGGTGCACTGCGCGGGGGCCTTCGCGCGCCGTCGACTCGTCGACAAGATGCCGCCCGAGATGGTGGTCGAGCCCACCGTGGCGCCCGCCCTCCTCCGCATCCTGGAGTGCACGGTCTGCCGCGCGCCCGGCCGCCCCGAAGCGCTGCCCGGCGGGATCTGCCGCGACTGCCGGGGCGAACCGGCGCCCCACCGGGCCCACGGCGTGTCGCCGGACGGTGTACGGGCCCGCGCCGCGGCGGTCCGCGCCGCCCTCGACGCCCGCCCGTACGTACGACGCGGCCGCTGACCCCCTGCCGTTCCGCTGCGTAAGCGGCCCCGTAAGCGGCCCCGTACGTGCGACGCGCCCCCATGCGACTGCGCCGCGTAAGCGGAACGCCGCACCCCGTGATATTTGACGCCGACGGCAGACGCTCCGCATCATTCCACTAAGACGTTAGTGAAACGAGGGTGCGAATGATCGTGTTCCGGATAGACCGGCGCAGCGGCGTCGCCACCTATCTGCAACTCGCGCACCAGGTCAGGCAGGCCCTCCGGCTCGGCGTGCTGGAGCCGGGGGACCGGCTGCCCACGGCCAAGGAAGTGGTCGCGGCCACCGCGATCAACCCCAACACCGTGCTGCGGGCCTACCGGGAACTGGAGCGCGAGGGGCTCGTGGAGCCCCGGCCGGGGCAGGGCACGTTCGTGAGGCGTTCGCTGTCCCGGCCCGCGACGGCGGCGGACTCGCCGCTGCGCGCGGAATTCACCGACTGGGTGGACCGGGCCCGCGCGGCCGGTCTGGAACGCGAGGACATCGCGGCCCTCACCGCCGCCGCCCTCGACGAACGCTTCCCGGCGCCACCCCCGTCCCACCGATCACCGCAGTCCATGGAGGAAGACACGTGACCGACCCGATCGCCTCTACGGCCCTGCGGGCGACACGGCTCGGCCGTAGGTTCCGGAGCGGATGGGCGCTGCGCGACTGCGACTTCGCCCTGCCCGCGGGCCGGATCACCGCGCTCGTCGGCCCCAACGGAGCCGGCAAGAGCACGCTGTTCCACCTCGCCACCGGCCTCCTGCGGCCGACCGACGGCGAGATCAGCGTCTTCGGCGCCGACCCGGTCACCGCCGGGGCCCGCGACCGCACGGCCTTCCTCGCCCAGGACAAGCCGCTCTACCCCCGCTTCACCGTCGACGAGACCCTCCGCTTCGGCCGCGAGCTCAACAAGGACTGGGACCAGGCCGCCGCCGAACGCATCGTCCGCGCCGGGAACATCTCCCTCGACGCCCGCGTCGGCACGCTCTCCCCGGGCCAGTGCACCCGCGTCTCGCTCGCCCTCGCCTTCGGCAAGCGTCCCGACCTGCTGCTCCTCGACGAGCCGCTGGCCGACCTCGACCCGCTCGTACGCATCGAGGCCATGGGCCTGGTCATGGCCGAGGTCGCCGAACGCGGCATCACCGTCGTGATGTCCTCGCACGTCCTGTCCGAGCTGGAGAACGTCTGCGACCACGTGCTGCTCCTCAAGCACGGCGGCGTACGGCTCCAGGGCGACGCGCAGCAGCTGTGCGACGACCACGTCCTGCTCACCGGGCGCGCCGAGAGCGCGCGCGAGGACGGCCTGCCGGCCGGGCTGGGCGGCGCCACCGTCGTGGAGTCGACCGTCACCGGCCGCCAGGTCACCGCCCTGCTCCGTACGGAAGGCCGGCCCTCCGACATCCCTGCCGTTTTCGATGACGACCGGTGGGTCACCGAAATCCCCTCCCTGGAAGATCTGTTGCTCGCATATCTGCGCTCCGCACCCGCCGGTACCGCCACTGCGGAGGCCGCCGCGTGAAAGGCACCCTCTGGCTGGCCTGGCGCCAGCAGCGCACGCTGATCCTGGTCGGCGCGGCGGTCCTCGTCGCCTGCGCGGCGTGGGTCGCGTTCCAGCGCGCGGACATGCTCGCCTTCATCAGCGACCACCACATCGACACGAAGAACTGCAAGGGCTGGAACGGCGACTGCCGCAGCGACGCGGCCTACCAGCTCTTCGACGACACCAACGGGCCGCTGCGCGCGCTCGGCTCCTTCAGCACCGCCCTGCCCGTGCTCATCGGCATCTTCTGGGGCGCGCCGCTGCTCGGGCGCGAGCTGGAGAGCGGCACCTGGAAGCTCGCGCTGACCCAGGGCGTCAGCGTCCGCCGCTGGTTCCTCACCCGCTTCTCGCTGGCGCTCGGCTGCACGCTCGTCGGCTCGGCGGTCCTCGCCGCGCTCGTCGCGTGGTGGTGGGAGCCGGTCTCCAACATGCTGAACGGCCTCTACTGGCACGACGGCTACATCTTCAACGCCACCGGCCCCGCCGCCGTGGCCTGCGCCGTCTTCGGCCTTGTCGTCGGCACGGCGGCCGGGCTGCTGCTGCGCCGCACGGTGGCGGCGATGGGCGCCGCGCTCGCCGTGATCGTGGGCGTACGGCTGCTGCTCAACACCGTCCGCCACGACTGGATCTCACCCACGGTGCGGACCAGCCTGGGCGACGCGCCGAGGCAGTACATCGGCAGCGCGGAATCGGCCGGGGACTTCGGCTTCATCGACCGGGCCGGCCGCCTGGTGCACGAACCCGCCGCCTGCGCGTCGGGCGACGGGCTGCCCGACATGAAGACCTGCATGGCGCAGAAGGGCTTCACCGGCCGCTTCTACAAGGTCTACCCCGCGAGCGACTTCTGGGTCCTCCAGTGGATCGAGACCGCGATCCTCATCGGCCTCGCGGCCGCGCTGATGGCCCTGATCTGCGTCGTCCTGCGCCGCCGCGCCATCCTCTGACCCCTCTTCCGATCTCCCGATCTTTCCGATCTCCCCATCTTCCGAGAGCACCCCGCCCGCACCTACACCCCCATACGCATACGTACACGTCGGAGGCCCTTCCGTGACGTCGTCCAAAGCCATGCTCAAAAACCGCAGCAACCTCACCCACAAGGTGCGTTACGCGGTGTCCCACCCGGCACGCATCGCCCCCTACCTCAAGCGCACGGCCCGCGACAGCTGGCTCCGCCTGAAGCACCCGGACCACGTCGACTACTACCGCGCCGTCATGGCCTCCGACACCGCGCGCAACCCCGAGGCCGCCGTCGGCAGCCGCAGCCACGACCGCTGGCTCGCGCTCGGCAAGATGCAGTTCGACTACCTCGTGGAACACGGGCTCACCCCCCGCCACCGCATGCTCGACATCGGCTGCGGCAACCTCCGCGCGGGCCGCCTCTTCATCGACCACCTCGACGCCGGCCACTACTACGGCATCGACATCTCGCCCGACATCCTCATATCCGCCAAGCAGACCCTGACGACCTACGGTCTCCAGGAGAAGCTCCCGCACCTCACCATCACCCAGAACCTCACCCTGGACTTCCTCCCCGACGCCCACTTCGACGTCGTCCACGCCCACAGCGTCTTCTCGCACTCGCCGATCGAGGTCATCGACGAATGCCTCGCGCACGTCGGACGCGTGCTCGCCCCCGGCGGCTTCTTCGACTTCACCTTCGACCGCACGGAGGGGGCCGAACACCAGGTGCTGCGCGAGGACTTCTACTACCGCACGCAGACCCTGATCGCCCTCGCCGAGAAGCGTGGGCTGCGCGGGCGGTTCATGGACGACTGGGAGAAGCGGCCGCATGGGCAGTCGAAGATCAGGGTGAGCGTTTAGCCGTTGGCGGCGGTTCGATCCCGGGGTGCGGGTTGCTGGCGCCTGCGGCGGGCTTTTTCCCCAGTCCCGCCCCTTCCCGAAACTGGGGGCAAGCCCCCAGACCCCCGCAACACGGCTTCGCCGCGTTGTCCTCAAGCGCCGGACGGGCTGAATGGGTGCCCCGTCAGCTTTCGGCGCCGTACAAGTCGGCGTACGACAGGAAGACGCCTCCCGGGCCGTCCACCCCCTCCGCCGCCAGGATGCCCTTCACCACCGCGCGGGTCAGGACGTCCGCCCCCGCCGCCAAGATGTCGTTGAGCGCTCCCGCCGCCGGGAGGATCGTGCTGCCGAACAGTTCCTCCTCGGGCAGCGGGCGCTCGCCGGTGGCCAGGGCGAAGACCGTGTCGCCGTCGCTCAGCAGGTGTACGGGCCGCACCGCGCGGGCCAGGCCGTCGTGGGCCGTGCCCGCGAGCTTCTGGGCCTGGGCACGGGTCAGCGCGGCATCGGTCGCGACCACGGCGAGCGTGGTGTTGAGCGGAGGCCGCACGGAGGAGGCCGCCCGCCTCGCCGACTCCTGCCGCGCCGCCGCCAGCCTCTCCTGGGCGGCGCGGTGCCGCCCGGGCGCCGGGACGTCGACCACGCCGTGCGCCAACCGCCCGTACAACGCACCCGTCGTGGGTTCGACCGCAGAACCAGCCGCGTTGACCACGGCCAGCGCCGCGACCGTCGTACCCGACGGCAGCACGACACTCGCCGTGCCGACACCGCCCTTGACACCCCCGGCCACCGCGCCCGTGCCCGCGCCGACCGTGCCCTGCTCCACCGGCGCGCCCGCCTCCGTGCGCGCCGCCGCCTCGACCGCCTCCCGCCCGAGCGCGGCGTCGGGACGGGCCCGCCAGTCGCCGCCCCGCCCGAGGTCGAACAGCGCGGCCGCCGGGACCACGGGCACGAGCTGCGCCGGATCGGGCCCGACCCGGAAGCCGCGGCCCGCGTCCTCCAGCCAGGCCATCACCCCCGACGCGGCGTCGAGCCCGAAGGCGCTCCCACCGGACAGCACGATCGCCTCGACGTGCTGCACGAGATTCCGCGGATCCAAGGCGTCGGTCTCCTTGGTCCCCGGACCTCCGCCCCGCACGTCGACGGCGGCGATCGCGCCTCCCGCACCGGTGAGCACCACGGTCGTGCCGGTCAGGGCCCCGTCTCCTACGCGCTGCGCGTGCCCGACCCGCAGGCCGTGAACATCGGTCAGCGCGTCGAGAGGGCCGGGGGAGGGCTGCTGTGCGGCGTGGGCATCAGTCATGGCCCATGCGTATCACTTCCCTTCCGCCGTGTCTGTGGCCACCGCTTCCCTCGCCGTCCGCCGGGTGGTCAGGAAGACCCCCACCGCCACCGTGGCCGCCGCGACCACCCCGGCCAGCAGCACCGCGGCGTGCCCCGCGAACGTGCAGGCCAGCACCAGCACCGCCGACACCGGCAGCACCAACTGCTGTGCCAGGCCCCGCTTGTGGTGCCGGGAGTGGATCAGCCACACCGAGAACATGAACAGCGCCGTCGCCGCCGTGACCGCCCCCGACGCCGCGAACGTCGAGATGTGCGCCTTGCCGACAGCCTCCTCGATCGACACCTCGATCCCCGCCCCGACGGCCGCCGCCGAACCGAAGACGAAGTAGTGGCCGTAACCCCACAGGAACGCCTGGGTGTTGGAGGCCAGGTGGAGATGGATGGGCACCGCGAAATAGATCCAGTACGCGGCGAAGATGATCAGCAGCCCGCCGCCCGCGATCGGCAGCAGCGTGCCCAGCGCCTCGTGCTCGTCCACCGCCGACTGGACGGCGACCGTGGCCGCCGACACCGTCTCGCCCAGCACGATGATGGTGAACAGGCCGTACCGCTCCGCGATGTGGTGCGGATGCCACCCCGTCTGACGCCGGCGCTCGGCGATCGCGGGCACCGACATCTCCACGACCACCATGACCAGGAACAGCCACGGCTTGGCGTTCTGCGGCAGGAGCAGCAGCCCCAGCCAGCCCACCTGGCACAGACCCACGCCCACCGCGTACCGCAGCGCCGTCCGCCGCTCCTCGCCCGTACTGGAGTGCGCGGCCCGCAGCCACTGCGTCACCATCGCCAGCCGCATCACCAGATAGCCGAACCAGACCACGGCGAAGTCGCTGCCGTCGAAGGCCCGCGGGACGCCCGCCGCCAGGATCAGGACCCCGGCCATCTGCACCAGCGTCACCACGCGGTACAGCACGTCGTCCGTGTCGTAAGCGGAGGAGAACCAGCTGAAGTTGACCCACGCCCACCACACGGCGAAGAACACCATCAGATAGCCGGGGAGCCCCGTGGCCGGATGATCCTCGGCGAGCGCGTGCACCAACTGCTTGCCGGCCTGCGCCACCGCGACGACGAAGCACAGGTCGAAGAACAGCTCCAGTGGCGTGGCGGTGCGATGCGCTTCGTCGCGACCGCGCTCGGTCATACGGCGCACGACTCCGCCCGTCGCGGGGGTCAAGACCGCACACCGCTTCCCGGACCCCGCCCCGGCCTCCGGGGCGCCGGGCGGGCCGGGATCCCGCGCCCGGGGCGTGGGCTCCGGCCGCCCTCCGGTGCCGGGGCGACCGCCGCCCGGCGCCCGCGACGCGTCTCCCGGGCTTGCCCGGACGCCGGGCGCCCCGGGGAGCGCGGGCCCGTGACCGGCAGGGCGTATGTGTGCAGCGTCACATCGCTCATGCGGCGATTGTCGCCGCTGCCACCGCCGGGCGCGCGCCGAGCCCCCGGCGGCCCGACCGTACCCTGGAGGCATGAGCAACGCCCCCGAACCCGCCGCCGAGCCCACCCCGCCGCCGCGCCGGCCCGCCGCCGCGCTGATCTTCGACGACCCGCTGTCGCAGCAGTCCTCGGACGACACGGACCGCGGCTGGGGCGAGCGGCCGGCGGGCGGCGGCAGCGCCGCCGACCTGGCGCGCTTCCTGGACGAGAAGCCGCCCCACCACATCTGAGCCCCGCGGCGGGCCCGCGGCGTCAGCGCTGGGCCGGGACCGACTCCGGCTCCGGGCCGCGACGCTGCTCGACCAGCGCGTCCCGGATCTGCTCCAGCAGCTCGATCTCGGTGACCTCGGCCGGCGTGGGCTCCGCCGGGTTCTTCGCGGTCTGGCGGTCCTGCCAGCGCTTCATCGGCAGCAGCATCAGGAAATAGACGACCGCGGCCGTGATCAGGAAGGTCAGCGTCGCGCTGAGCACCGTGCCCCACTGGATGTAGACACCCTCGGTGACCTCGCCCGCGGCGTTCCTGGAGCAGGGGCCCTTCAGGCAGGCCGCGTAGTGGTCGAGGTCCTTGGTGCCGAAGGCGCCGACGACGGGGTTGATGACACCCTTGACCACAGAGTTGACGATGTTGGTGAACGCCGCACCGATGACAACGGCGACCGCGAGGTCTATGACGTTGCCCCGCATCAGGAACGCCTTGAAGCCACCAAGGATGCCTGTTTTCTTCTCGCTCACCGAGCGGCCTCTCTCTTTCTGTACCGGAATGGCATGTTCCATGCCTTCCGGAAGAGTTTGCCAGGTCTGGGTGGGTGGTTGGGGTGATCATGCGAGGGCGTAGTGCGTGAGGGCGGGCAGGCAGGGGGTCACTCCGGCGGCGGTGGCGGCCGCGACCGCCAGACGGAGCCTTCGCCTTCGGCGCTGTGGGGTTCGCCACGGCCCGCTCCATCTTCTTCCCACTCGGACCGGTTCGAATGGGGGGAGGGAGTGGGTGGGTGGGGGCGTGCGGTTGCTTTCGGGCGTGCGGGGCATTGGGGCCGCCTCGGGTTGTGGGCTTGGGTGGTTCCCACGATGCCGCTCTTCTGGCGGTTTTGCTGGGGGCTGTGGACGACGGCGCGGTTGTGGACAACCGCGCCACCCGTCGGGGTAACTGGGGCTTCGCCCCAGGCCCCTGTCTGCGGCCCGGTTGGCGCCTGCGGCGGGCTGTTCCCCAGCCCCGCCCCTCCCCGGCTGCATCTGATCTGCGGCTCCGCCGCGCGGGGGCACGCGCCCCAGGCCCCCGGCTGCGGGTCGGTCGGCGCC
>NZ_JBFBBD010000097.1:0-24773 GCF_040689515.1 Streptomyces sp. NPDC051173 | reverse complement strand
CGCCGCCGCGGGATTGACCGGTCCTCAAGCGCCGGACGGGCTGATTTCAGCCCGTCCGGCGTTTGAGGACAACGCGGCGAAGCCGTGTTGCGGGGGCTGGGGCGTAGCCCCAGTTTCGGGAAGGGGCGGGTAGGGGAACAAAGCCCGCCGCAGGCGCAGCGGTGGCGCACCCGGGGTTCGGGGCCTGGGGCGGGAGCCCCCCACGCGGCGGAGCCGCACATCAGACGCAGCCGGGAAGGGGCGGGGCTGGGGAAAAACCCCCGCCTCACTCCACCCGCTCAGCCCGATGCCGCACCGCCCCCAAGCGGACGCGCGCCGGCAGGCGTTCGAGGCCCGTCGACGCGCGCGCATGCGCCAGGACCTCGTCGTCCAGCGCGAGCAGCGCCGCCGAGGGTGACGCGTGCGGGGCGAGGGTCAGTGACACCGCCGCCTCCGGCGCCGCGCGGCGGCCGGAGAGGAGGATCAGTGCCCGGTCGACGCCGGGCAAGGACTCCGCCTCCGCGGAGAGCGCCTCCTCCAGCGCGCGGCCGCGGACGATCGCGGCCTCGCCCCCGCCGCTGTCCACCAGCACCTCGTGCAGCCGGCGTCGCCGCAGCTGTGCCAGCAGCCACCACAGGGCCAGCAGCACCACGACGCCCAGCGCGGCGATCACCGTCGGCCACCACCAGCCCTCCGCCCGCCACTTCCGCCGCGCGGACTCGCCGAGCAGCACGTCGTGCGGCCCGTCGAAGGGCCAGGCGGACGGCAGGGCGAAGTGCCAGCGCCGTTGCAGGTCCAGCGAGCCGACGAGCACGGCGGCGCCGAGCGCGACGAGCACGACCCCGGCCAGACCCATCAGCACCCGGTTGACGGTCCTCAACACCGCGCGTTCACCTCTTCACCGGTCGTCGCACGTGCACCGAGAGCCCGGGGCTCCGGGCGAGGCCCAACTGCCGTACGCCGTCGGCCAGTACGGTGCCGAGGTCGTCGCGTACGTCGTCCAGGTCACGGAAGTGGGAGACAGCGCGGGCCCGGATCCGGCGGCGGCCGACGTCGACGCGTACGGACTGCACGCCGGAGATCTCCATCGCGCGGTCCCGGAGGACCAGCGCCGCCGCCCGGCGGTCGAGCCCGGCCCGCACGTCGGGGGTGCCGCGGCGCATGGGCAGCACGCCGCGCAGGCCCGGGGTGGCGGCGAGCACGACCAGCCACAGCCCGGCGAGCACGGCGACGGCCGCGCCGGCGACGACCCAGGCGTTCCCGAGCTGCCGGGTGGCCAGCTCGTGGGCGAGCCGTCGGCGCCAGCCCATGGCGGGCCGGTGGGCGCGGACGGCGGCCACGTCGTAGAGGAAGAGCCCGGCGGCGGCCAGCACCACCGCGGCGACCAGGGCCGCGGGCAGCCGCCGCGTGGACCAGAACCGTCCGGCGCGGCCCGCGTCGTCCCGGACCTCGGCCGCTTCCACCGCCGGTGCGGTGCCCTCCGCCCCGGCGCCCTCCGCCCCGACGTCGAGTCCGTCCCCGCTCACAGCACCCTCTCCCGCCCCGCGCGCCGCGTGTGCACCGAGTGCAGCCGCTCAACGGTGACGGCCACCTCGGGCACGTCCATGCCCGCCAACTCCCCCACGCGCTCGGCGATCCGGCGGCGTACCGCACCGCACTGCGCGCGGATGTCCGAGGGATAGCCGAGCTCCACCGAGACCCGTACGCGCGCGGAGTCGTCGCGCACGGCCACGGTGGCGTACGGGGGCCTGCGGTCCTCCCCCTCCGGGCCGTCCGCCCCCGGTTCCGTGCCGTGCAGCGCCTCGCGCGCCGCCTGCGAAGCGATCTTCGCGACGACGCGGTCGGCGATATGGGTCGCACCGCGCTCAGCAGCTTCCACCACGTGTCCTCACCGCACCCCTCGCCCGGTCCCCGGGCCCCTCACCGCCGCCGGTCGTCCCGCTCCCGCGAACGGAAGAGGTCACCGGGGTCCAGATCGCCGTCCAGGAAGCGGCCCACCACGAAGCCGATCGCGCCCAGGGCCGCCACCAGCAGGAATGCCCCGAACCCACCGAAGTACCCGGCGAATGCGAGCGCCATGCCGGCGATCATGCCCACCACGGCCATGCTCATCGTGCGCTCCTTACTGGAGCCTCTGCTCCGGCTCGTCGTCTTCCTCATCGGGCAGCTTGACGTCGCTCACGGCGATGTTGACCTCGACGACCTCCAGGCCGGTCATGCGCTCCACCGCCGTGATGACGTTTTCCCGCACGGCGCGGGCGACATCCGCGATGGCGACCCCGTAATCCACGACGATCTCCAGATCGAGCGCGGTCTGGACCTCACCGACCTCCGCCTTCACCCCCCGGGCCACGGACTTCGCGCCGCCCGGCACCCGGTCCCGCACGGCGCCGAAGGTGCGCGCGAGGCCGCTGCCCATCGCGTGGACACCGACCACGTCACGGGCCGCGAGCCCGGCGATCTTCTCCACGACGCCGTCGGCGATGGTCGTGCGGCCCCGGTCGGCCGGTGCGCCCGGCGATTCCTTCGAGGTGGTGTCGGTCATCGTCGATCGCCTCTCTCCCGGGGAGGACAGCACATCTACGGCTCCATTTGCCACCTTAGGTGGGGTTCCCCCGCCGCGCGCGGGAGATCCGTGGAAGCGGTGGCCACGGACGGCGCCCGAGTGAGTCGTACGCGCGGGTGCCGCGGCGTACGGCAGGCTGGGACGGTTGGCTCACCTGACGGCTGAGGGGTGACGGTGGTCGCGGACCGATGGACACAGACGGTACGCAGGCAACTCGCGTCCGGCAGGCTGCTGCCGCTCGGCGGCGTCGCGGACGGCGCCTGGATCGTGGAGTCCGCCGCGGCGGGCGCGCTGCGCCGGGCGGCGGCCACGGCCGTGCCGGACGCCCGCCTGGACACGCTCCGGCTCTCGCTCGCCGATCCGACGACAGCGGCCGGATCCGCCGTACCGCCCCCGCCGAGCGCCCTCCCCGTGGGGCCGCTGCGCGTGACGGCGGACTTCGCCGCCGCGCTCGACCGGCCGCTGCCCGTGGTCGCGGACGCGTTGCGCAGGGCCGTACGGGCCGCGGCCTCGGAGACGCTCGGGGCGGTGGTCGAGTCGGTCGACCTGCGGGCGACGGAGCTGCTGGAGGGCCTGACGGCCGGAGCGCCCGTTCCGGAGGAGGTGCCTCCCGATCCCGAGGGGGACGCGGAGGTCGTCCGGGCCGTGCTCTCCGTGCCGGGCGTGGTGGGCCTGGTGCCGCTCTTCGGACGGGCGGTGCGGGTCGGCGAGGGCGACGGGAAGGCCCACGCGCAGGCGCAGTTCGCCGTGCGGGAGGGGCGCCGCGTGCTGGATACGGTGCGTGAGGTGCGGGCGGCGGTGGCCGGGGTGCTGGCGGGGCGTACGTCCGGCCCGGTGACGGTGGCCGCGGTGGTCACGGGGGTGCTCTCCCCCGGGGCCCCTCGGTCCTCGGACGCCGGACGCGGTGGTCCTTCCCGCCGGTAAACTTCCCGGGTTGTTGCTCAAGGGGGGCCTGATGGCGCGAAGACAGCCGTATCCGAATCAGCCGCAGTGGGGGCCGCAGTTCCCGCCGATGCCCCCGGCGCGGAACCGCCGCGGCAGCGGGTGCCTCGGCGCCTTCCTCCGGTCCGCGCGGACCAAGGCCGATTCGATCTTCACCGCCTCCGGCCCCGGGCGTGTCATGGACCCGACGATCGACAGGGTGCAGAAGGGACGCGCCCTCGCCGGCGCGGCGGCCTCGTTCCTGCTGATCTGGACGTACGGCATAGACGGCGGCTGGAGCGGGGTCTTCAAGGACGGCGTCAGCAAGCTCTTCATGGCCCCGCTGATCCTCATCCTGGTGGGCCCGCTCGTGATCCTGGGCTTCATCCTCTACGCCCCGGCGGAGCACCGCGCGCTGCTGCGCTCCCGGCTGCGCCACCCGCTGAAGGCCGTCGGCTGGTACGTGGGCGCGGTGGCCGCCTCGGTGGCCTGCCTCTACACGGCCAGTCAGGGCGGCCGTTACGTGGCAATGCTGGGCGGGGCCGCCGGGATGCTGGGCGCGGCGGTGGTACCGCTCATGCTGCTGCCGGTGCTGCTGTGGATGGTGGCGTTCCTGTTCTTCTCCTCCGGCGCGGCCGCGCGGTACGCCTTCAACACCGCCGATGTGCACGCGGCCCTCCCGGCCGTGCTGACCGTGGTGCTGGTCTGGGCGCTCAACCTCGTATCGCTGGGCGACGGGCTGCCGAACGGGCCGCTGCTGGTGAAGATCGCCGCGTTCCTCGGCGGGCCGCTGTCGGTCACGGCCGTCTCTCTCTGGGAGCTGCACTATCTGCGTACGCGCTACGGAGTGCGCGTCCGGGGCTGAGCGCGCGGGGGCCCGTGCCCCCGCGCGCTCGGGTTCACTCCCCCAGCCCGGCGAGGTCCCGCAGCCGGCGGGCCTGGGCCTGGCGCTCGGCGGCGCGCTGCGCCTCGTACGTACGGCCGGCGGCGTCGCGCAGCAGGGCCTTGGTCTCGACGACGGCGTCGCGGGGCGCGGCGAGGAGGGCCGCGGCCAGGTCCTGGACGGCGGCGTCGAGCTCGGCCGCGGGGACGACGAGGTTGGCGAGGCCCGTGCGCTCGGCCTCCTCGGCGTGGACGAAGCGGCCGGTGGCGCAGATCTCCAGGGCGCGGGCGTAGCCGACCAGCGACAGCAGGGGGTGGGTGCCGGTGAGGTCCGGGACCAGGCCCAGGCTGGTCTCGCGCATGGCGAACTGCACGTCGTCCGCGCAGACCCGCAGGTCACAGGCGAGAGCCAGCTGGAAGCCCGCGCCGATGGCGTGGCCCTGCACGGCGGCGATGGAGACGATGTCGTTCCGCCGCCACCAGGTGAACGCCTCCTGGTAGGTGGCGATCTCGGCGTCGAGCGCCTCGTCGGAGCCGCGCGCGAGATCGAGGAAGGACGGCTCACCGTCGAAGCCCTCGGGGGTGAACGCCTGCCGGTCGAGGCCCGCAGAGAAGGACTTGCCTTCCGCGCGCAGCAGCACGACCCGCACGCTCCCCGGCAGCAGCCGTCCGGCCTCGGCCAGCCCCCGCCACAGCGCGGGCGACTGAGCGTTGCGCTTGGCGGGGTTGGTGAGAGTGACGGTGGCCACCGCGTCATCCACGGTGAGCTGTATGCCGTCCTGGTCGAGCAGGGTCTTGGGGGCGGTCATCGGGGCCTCCGAATCGGCAGCAGTCGCGCAGCGGTTCGCGCTATGTTGACTGCACAGTAACCACCCGGTCGACTGCTCGACCGACCGGGTGGCACTGCCCACACCGACGGTGCCCTTGGGATGCGTGGCGTCAGGCCGAGGCGGCCTTCTTGCCGCGCGTCGCTCCGCCGCGACCGCGAAGGATCACGCCGGATTCGCTGAGCATCCGGTGGACGAAGCCGTAGGAGCGGCCGGTCTCTTCGGCCAGCGCCCGGATGCTCGCACCGGAGTCGTACTTCTTCTTCAGGTCTGCCGCGAGCTTCTCGCGCGCGGCGCCGGTTACCCGGCTGCCCTTCTTCAGAGTCTCGGCCACCCGTGCCTCCTCATGGGAGATGCGCCTCTTGACTCTCATGATCACCCCTACGCGGCCTCCTGGCCACCCATTCGACAAGGTCCATGAGATGAGGTTTCCCCGAATTCGGACCGCGACAGGGCCTGGAACAGGCGATTCCGAAGAGTCCTGGTCGTACGGCCGTACGGGTGGCGGAACGAATCGGCAGGTCAGGCGGGGCACCCGCGTCCCATGGTGCGAACACCCCGGCGCACGGCACTGGGCGTGCGCCGGAGCGCCCGACGGCACCGCGGTACGAGCCCTACTCACTCAGATGATGGATCACCTGTCGGCCGAATGATCGGGACAGCACCGAGCGGACGCCGATCAAGCGCCCGGCGGGGCCGGACGGGGCGGGACCGCCCGGGTCAGGCGAGGGCGACGAGGTCCGCGTAGTCCGGGCCCCAGAGGTCCTCGACGCCGTCCGGGAGCAGGATGATCCGCTCCGGCTCCAGCGCGTCGACGGCGCCCTCGTCGTGGGTCACCAGGACCACGGCGCCCTTGTAGGTGCGCAGCGCGCCCAGGATCTCCTCGCGGCTGGCCGGGTCGAGGTTGTTGGTGGGCTCGTCGAGCAGGAGGACGTTGGCGGAGGAGACGACCAGGGTGGCCAGGGCCAGACGGGTCTTCTCGCCACCGGAGAGCACGCCGGCGGGCTTGTCGACGTCGTCGCCGGAGAAGAGGAAGGAGCCCAGCGTCTTGCGGACCTCGACGAGGTCGAGGTCGGGGGCGGAGGAGCGCATGTTCTCCAGGACCGTGCGGTCCGGGTCGAGCGTCTCGTGCTCCTGGGCGTAGTAGCCGAGCTTGAGGCCGTGGCCGGGGGTGACCTGGCCGGTGTCGGCCTTCTCGGCACCGGCGAGCAGCCGGAGCAGCGTGGTCTTGCCCGCGCCGTTGAGGCCCAGGATGACCACGCGCGAGCCCTTGTCGATGGCCAGGTCGACGTCGGTGAAGATCTCCAGCGAGCCGTAGGACTTCGACAGACCCTCCGCGGTGAGCGGCGTCTTGCCACAGGGCGCGGGCTCCGGGAAGCGGAGCTTGGCGACCTTGTCGGAGGCGCGCACCGCCTCCAGGCCCGAGAGCAGCTTCTCGGCGCGCTTGGCCATGTTCTGCGCGGCGACCGTCTTGGTGGCCTTGGCGCGCATCTTGTCGGCCTGCGAGTTGAGGGCCGCGGCCTTCTTCTCGGCGTTCTGCCGCTCGCGCTTGCGGCGCTTCTCGTCGGCCTCGCGCTGCTGCTGGTAGAGCTTCCAGCCCATGTTGTAGACGTCGATCTGGGAGCGGTTCGCGTCGAGGTAGAAGACCTTGTTGACGACCGTCTCGACCAGGTCGACGTCGTGGGAGATCACGATGAAGCCGCCGCGGTAGGTCTTGAGGTAGTCCCGCAGCCAGGCGATCGAGTCGGCGTCGAGGTGGTTGGTGGGCTCGTCGAGGAGCAGGATGTCGGCGTCCGAGAAGAGGATCCGGGCCAGCTCCACGCGGCGGCGCTGACCGCCGGAGAGCGTGTGCAGCGGCTGGGCGAGGATCCGGTCGGGCAGGCCGAGGCTGGCGGCGATGGTCGCGGCCTCCGCCTCGGCGGCGTAACCGCCCTTGGTGAGGAACTCGGTCTCCAGGCGCTCGTACTTCTTCATCGCCTTCTCGCGCGTGGCCCCCTGGCCGTTGGCCATGCGCTCCTCGTTCTCCCGCATCTTGCGCAGGACGGAGTCGAGGCCGCGGGCGGAGAGGATCCGGTCGCGGGCCAGGACGTCGAGGTCGCCGGTGCGCGGGTCCTGCGGCAGATAACCGACCTCACCCGAGCGGGTGATGGTGCCGCCGGCGGGCATGCCCTCGCCGGCGAGGCACTTGGTGAGGGTCGTCTTGCCCGCGCCGTTGCGGCCGACGAGGCCGATGCGGTCGCCACGGGCGATGCGGAAGGAAGCGGACTCGATAAGGACGCGGGCGCCGGCGCGCAGCTCGATGCCGGAGGCGGTGATCACGGAATTACTCCTGGGCGGGAGGGACGGCGGTGGGGACGGGGGTGAACACACCCACGCGCGGACTCACCCGCGCGACTCTGCGCGGGGGCGGCGACGGGGTGGGGACCGGCGCCGTCTAATGCACGAGGAGGAATGCCATACGGACCAGTCTAACGGGGGCGCGCAACCCGGATTCCCGGTGCGCCCGTGGCGGTCCGGCGGCCCACGGGGGTAGGCATGGGCGCGACCGGCCACCGGTGCCCCCGACGCCACCCCGGAAGGGCACGGAACGGACAGCGCACGGATACTCGGGGTGGAGAGGCGGTAACCGCATGCAGTTCGACGACGACGCGGACCTGGACACGTCGCAGGTGCAGGACTCCCGCGGCGGCGGCATCCCGGGCGGCGGCCTGACCATCGGCGGCGGGATCGTGGGGCTGATCGCCCTGGTGCTGGGGCTCTTCTTCGGCATCGGCCCGCAGGAGCTCGGGCTCACCTCCGAGCCGGCGCCGTCGGCGAGCTCGAGCACCGGCGAGCAGGTCTCCCAGCACTGCCGCACCGGGCGCGACGCCAACACCAAGGAGGACTGCCGGATCGTCGCCGTGGTCAACAGCGCCCAGTCCTTCTGGACCCAGGAATTCGCCCGCCGCTCACGCACCTACACCCCGGCGTCGACCGTCTTCTTCACCGGCCGGACCAACACCGCCTGCGGCGCCGCGACCTCGGCGGTCGGCCCGTTCTACTGCCCCGGCGACCGCAAGGTCTATCTCGACCTGGGGTTCTTCAACGAGCTGCACAGCAAGTTCGGCGCCAGCGGCGGGCCCTTCGCGCAGGCGTACGTCGTCGCGCACGAGTACGGGCACCACATCCAGAACCTGATGGGCACGCTCGGCCGTGCGCAGGACCGGCAGACCGGCGCGGGGAGCAACTCCGTCAAGGTCGAGCTCCAGGCCGACTGCTACGCCGGGGTGTGGGCCAAGCACGCCACCACGACGCCCGAGAAGTCCACCGGGCGCCCGCTGCTCACCCAGCTGACGAAGGCGGACATCGACGACGGGCTCTCCGCGGCGGCCGCCGTCGGTGACGACCGGATCCAGGAGAAGTTCCAGGGCCGGGTCACGCCGGAGAGCTGGACGCACGGCTCTGCGGCACAGCGGCAGCAGTGGTTCACGACGGGGTACGGGTCGGGGGACGTGGGGCGGTGCGACACGTTTCGCTAGCCGGGCGCTAGCCGCTCGGGCTGACCGGGGGGGGTTGGGTGGCTCTACGTTGCCGGGTGCGCCGGCCTTTGCCGCCTGCGGCGGGCTTTCCCCCACCCCGCCCCTTCCCGGCTGCGTCTGATGTGCGGCTCCGCCGCGTGGGGGGCGCCGCCCCAGACCCCGAGCTGCGGGCCGGTTCGCCGCCTGCGGCGGGAGCGACCTTCGGTCGCGTCCTCAAACTCCCCCAGCTACCGCTGGGAGGTGCCCCCAACGGGCTGGATGTGGCTGATGCGCATGCACGCCTGCCCGGCCTGCGGCCCGAGTCGAAGGATCAGCAGGCCGCCCGTCCGGCAAGGGCTACGCGCCTCCCACGTGGACCTGGAAAGCCGCTCTGCGCATCGCCTTGGCCAGGGCCGGGTCCGGGTGGGCCGCGGCCAGGGCCACCAGGACCTGGACCGTGCGGGGGTGGCCCACCGCCCGTACCTCCTCCAGGAGGCCCGGGACCGTGCCCTGGACCGCCGAGTCCAGGTGGCGGACCAGCAGGCGGCTCTCGCCGTGGTCGGCTACGGCCGCGGCCGTGTCCACCCACAGCCAGGTGGCCTCCTCGCGGGTGAGGACCTCCGCCGCCTGCTCCGGGTCCCGGCCCTCGTGCTCGGCGAGCCACAGCAGGGCATACGGGCGCAGGCAGGGTTCCTCGGCGGCCGCCCGTACGGCGGGCTCGGCGGGGGCGCCCACCGCGCGCAGGGCCTCGAAGGCCAGGCCGCGGACGAGGGCGTCGTCACCGCGCGCGGCGTCGAGGAGCTCGCTGAGGGCGCTGCGCGTGGGCCGGGCGGCGAGCCAGGCGCGGTACTCGGCGCGGGCCGGGCCCGGTGTGAGGTCGGCGCAGCCGCGCAGCATCGCCTCGGCGGACAGCTCGATGTGCCCGGCCGGGCTCTGCGCGGCCACACAGATCTGTTCGAGCTTGACCCAGACCGCCCAGTTGCCGAGCGGGGTCAGGAGCGCTTCCGGGCTGTCGCCCGCGCCCTCCCGCATGACGAGCGCGCCGACGGCGGCGAGCCCTTCGAGCGCCCAGTCGAGCAGCCGGGCGAGCGGGTCGCCTCCGCTGGGGACGAGGGGCGCGGCGGGTTCGACGACCGGCTCGGGGCCGTCGTACGGGATCTCGCAGCGCTCGGCGCGGATCTCGGCGACGCGCTGCTGGAGGAGGTCCAGGAGCATCGCCACGGAGACGGGCCCCGCCGAGAGATGCATCACGGACAGCAGCTGCGGGGCGGCCTCCACGACCTCGGCGGCGATCGTCGCGTCCGTGCCCGCGGGCACCGGGTGGGCGAGCGACCACGCGTCGAAGAGGGCGACCCAGCCGCGCAGCACGGCGCCGTCGTCACGGTCCCACGCCTGGAGGCGCCAGCCCGGGCGCGCGGTGTCGCCGTGCAGCTCGATGAGCCCGGCGAGGCGGGCGCGGTCCCAGTCGGCGCGCACCTGGTGGGCCGTCAGCCGCAGGGCGTCGGCGGCCCGCTCGGCCGCCGTCTCCGCGAGGCCACCGGCCGTGGCCGGGCGCAGGGTCGTGCCGCGGCCGCGCTCGTCGGCCGCCCAGCGGGCCACGCGGACCGCGCCGGTGAGACCGCCTCTGGCCTGCCGGGCGAGTTCCGCCGGTGCCGGAGTGCCCGCGGGCGGGCGGGGCGCCGGGCGGGAGCCTCGGTTCGCCACGGCCCGGCGGGCAGCGGCGATCGGCTGTCGGGGAACCAGTCTGAGCCGGGAGTCGCGCGGAGTACGGGACGTCACAGGAGCAGTCTTGCCGTTGACGCTCCGAAAACCCAATCGGAATCAACTGTCCACCTTCGGACCAGCGCCGCAAGACGTTCGGAAAGGGCCGGTAACGGCCGGTGGAACCGCTCACATCAGGGGCGTGAGGAAGCGGCGGAGAGCCTCTTCGTAAGCCGCTGGATTGGCGTTCCACATGGCGGCGTGGGGGGCGTGCCGGACGGCGCGCAGGTGTATCAGTTCCGGCCGCCGCGCGACGAGTTCACGGGAGTGCGCCCAGGGCGCGAGGGTGTCGTCGGGGCCGTGCAGGAGCAGTACGGGAACGGTCAGCCGGGCGGGGTCGGCGGCGGCGAAGAGGGTGTCGGCGCCCAGCCCGGTCCGCCCCTCCGCGGCCCGGACCGCAAGCGGAAGCAGCGCGGCCGGGGTACTGCGGTAGGCGGCGCAGGCTCGGACGAGGGCCTGCCAGTCGAGGACCGGGGAGTCCATGACGACGCCCGCGACGCGCTGCGACAGCGCCGAGTCGAGCGCGGCGAGGAGCGCCATGGTGGCGCCCGTGGACCACCCGTGCAGGACGATCCGGCGGGCCCCGTAGCGCACGGCGTAGCGGATCGCGGCGTCGAGATCACGCCATTCCGCGGCGCCGAAATGGCTGATGCCTTCCGTTGGGCGGGGGGCGCCGGGATCACCGCGGTAGCCCAGGGCGAGTACGGGCAGCCGCAGCCGGCTGAGGAACGGCATGACGACCATGGGGTGCTCGCGGGTCGTGCCGAGGCCGTGCACCGCTATCACCCAGGTGGCGCGGTCGCCCGGCACGAACCAGGCGGGCAGCGGACCGAGTTCCCCCGGCACCTCCACGTCGGCGTGGTCGAGACCGAGGGCGTCGCGGGGGTTGCCCACGTACACCTGCGGTGTGAGCCGCACGCGGGCCCCGGGCTCCAGCACGCCGTGCGTCACGCGCTCCAGGCGGCGTACGACGCAGTCGGCGGGGTGCGGTTCGCCTGCGACGGGCCCTCCGACGACGGCGTGCACACCGGGCGCGCTGAGGCCGTACGTCCCCGGGCGCTGCGCCTCGACGCCGCGGGTCAGGGTGACGGTGTCGTTGCCGACGGAGTGGACGGTGAGCTCCGGGGAGTCCGGCAGTGGGGTTCCCGGCCGGGGTTTGAGCGCAGCGTCGGAGGCGTACCGTCCGGCCGCTATGGCGGCCGCTCCGGCACCTAGTACGGTCGTGGCGGCCAGGGCTGCCGCTCTCGCCGGGTGCACGTCTTCAGTGTGAGCGTGTGGTGAGGCTCTGGCCAGTCCGCTGCGCTTTGCCTGCGGGTCCTTGCCGGGTGCGGGTCCGTTGCCGCCTGCGGCGGGCCTTTTCCCCTACCCCGCCCCTTCCCGAAACCGGGGAGACCCCGGACCCCAGCGCCCTGCGGGCGCGTCCTCAAACTCCCCCAGCTACCGCTGGGAGGTGCCCCCAACGGGCTGATTTCAGCCCGTTGGGGGCACCTCCCAGCGGTAGCTGGGGGAGTTTGAGGACAACGCGCGAAGCGTGTTGCGGGGTCTGGGGCGCAGCCCCGGTTTCGGGAAGGGGCGGGGCTGGGGAAAAGCCCCCCGGTCACCCCCTCCGCTGCCCGTACCCCCGCAGTTTCCTCGTCGCCTCGTCCAGTTCGTCGAGAGTCAGCAGCGACGGTGTCCGGTCCGGTACCGCCGCCGACGTCAGCCACACGCGGCACATCCATTCCAGCTGAGCCGTGCGGTCGTAGGCCTGGTCGAGGGTCTCGCCGTGGGCGACCGTGCCGTGGTTCCGCAGGAGGCAGCCCGTGCGGCCTTCGAGGGCGCGCAGCATGTTGCGGGCGAGTTCGTCCGTGCCGTAGAGCGCGTAGTCGGCGACCCGTACCGGGCCGCCCAGCGCGCCCGCCATGTAGTGGACCAGAGGCAGCTCGTCGACCAGGCCCGCGGCCGCCGTGGCGTGGACGGCGTGGGTGTGGACGACGGCCGCCGCGTCGGTGGAGCGGTAGACGGCCAGGTGCATGGGGAGCTCGCTGGTGGGGGTCAGCTCGCCGAGGACCTGGCGGCCGTCGAGGTCGACGCCGACCGCGTCCTCCGGGCGGAGCCGGTCGTACGGGACGCCGCTGGGCGTGACAAGAACGACATCGCCGACCCTCGCGGAGACATTGCCTGAGGTGCCCACCACCAACCCGTCCGCCACGGTGCGGCGGGCGGTGGCCACGACCTCGGCCCAGGCCCGCCCGATGTCGCCGCTCGTGCCGCTGTTGTCACCCTGTGCTGTGTTCGATATCCGCATCGTCATCCGCCTCCGGTTCGCGCCACCACTCGGTCCAACCCAGTTCACCTTCCGTTCACCCAGGGTCTTTACGGTCACCGCTGTACTGACCATCGAGCTGATTGCCTGGGTGAATGGAACACATCACGCTTCTCATCGGGATCGTGATCGTCACGGCCTTGGTGTTCGACTTTACGAACGGCTTCCACGACACGGCCAACGCCATGGCCACCACCATCTCCACCGGGGCGCTCAAGCCCAAGGTCGCGGTGGCGATGTCGGCGGTTCTCAACCTCGTCGGCGCGTTCCTGTCCGTCGAGGTCGCCAAGACCATCTCCGGGGGCATCATCGACGAGAGCGCCGGGATCAGACCCGAAGTGATCTTCGCGGGACTGATCGGCGCGATCGTCTGGAACCTGCTGACGTGGCTGGCCGGTCTGCCCTCCAGCTCCTCGCACGCCCTCTTCGGCGGCCTGATCGGCGCGACCATCGTGTCCGTCGGTTTCAACGCGGTGAACGCCGACAAGGTCGTCATGAAGGTCCTCATCCCGGCCGTCGCGGCGCCCATCGTGGCGGGCATCGCCGCCACGGTCGCCACCCGGCTCACCTACCGGCTCGCCAAGGGCCGGGACGAGAAGGAGACCGCCAAGGGCTACCGCGCCGGGCAGATCGCCTCCGCCGCCCTCGTCTCCCTCGCCCACGGCACCAACGACGCGCAGAAGACGATGGGTGTCATCACCCTCGCGCTGGTCACCGGCGGCGTCGTCGCCCCGCACTCCGACCCGCCGCTGTGGGTCATCGTCTCCGCGGGCCTGGCCATCGCGCTCGGTACGTACCTGGGCGGCTGGCGCATCATCCGTACGCTCGGCAAGGGCCTCACCGACATCCAGCCGCCGCAGGGCTTCGCCGCCCAGACCGGCGCCGCGACCGTGATCCTCGCCTCCTCGCACATCGGCTTCGCCCTCTCCACCACCCAGGTCTGCTCCGGCGCGATCATGGGCTCCGGCCTCGGCCGCAAGGGCGGCGTGGTGCGCTGGTCGACCGCGGGCCGGATGGCGATCGCCTGGTGCCTGACGCTCCCGGCCGCGGGCATCGTCGCCGGTGGCGCGGCGTTCCTCGCCGACCAGGGCGACTGGGGCGTCACCACCGTCGCCGTGCTCGGCCTGCTGGTGTGCGGCGCGATCTACGCCGCTTCCCGCCGCAAGCCGGTCACCCACGACAGCGTCAACGAGGTCCAGGCGGAAGCGGCCGAGCCGGCCGGTGTGGTCACCGCCGCGCTCCAGGCCGTCGCCCCGCCGCCGGCCGGTCCCGTGACCGCCGCCCCGGTGGTCGCCGTCTCCCCCGAACCCGGGCGCACCCCCGCCGCCGCGGCGAGCTAAGGAATCCACACCATGCAGATCGACTGGGCAGCTCTTGGGCAGGTCTTCGGCGTCAGCCTCGTCGTGACCGTCGGATTGGTCGGCGTCTTCACACTGGGGATCGTCGGCACGTCGCGCTCCGCGGGCAGCGCGGCTCCGGGGGTCCTGGCGCGGTCCGGAGCGTACGCGTGCTTTGCGCTGTGCGCGGCGGCTGTGGGGTACGGGATCTTTTTGATCGTGGGGTAGGTGGGGGCCGGGGCTCAGCCCCGGATCCCTGACCCGCGGGTGGGTTGCCGCCTGCGGCGGGGCTTGTTCCCCAGCCCCGCCCTTCCCCGAACTGGGGCACGCGCCCCAGACCCCCGGCTGCGGGCCGGTCGGCGCCTGCGGCGGGCTTTGTTCCCCTACCCCGCCCCTTCCCGAAACTGGGGCGCTGCCCCAGACCCCGAACCTCGGGTCCGTTGCCTCCCCCCAGCTACCGCTGGGAGGTGCCCCCAACGGGCTGAATTTCGCGCACCCGGCGGAAAGAAAAGAACAGCGCGCCCGGCGGAAGAGGGAGGCGTGCCCGGTTGGAAGAACGGCGCACCGGCCGAAAAGAATGGCGCGCCCCGAGGGTCTACGCCCCCGCCGGCCTTCAACTTGCTCTCCGGCGGAGGGGGTGGGGCCGGAGGGTGAGGTTCTGGAACGCGGTGCGTCGTCACAGCACTCAATACGCCTCACGGCGCCACGCACCGCGTTCCAGGTCCTCAGCCCGGAGGCCACACCCCCGGTCCAGCCACAAACCCAGCCCGGCCGGCGATTGAGGCCACGCCCGAAGGACGAACCCGCCGGCAAAGCCCAGCTCACCCGCCCAACGGGAAAGTTGACGCCCGTTCACACCCCATGGTGGACTTCCGAGGCCAAACGGCGACAGCAGAGGAAGCCGGTGTGAGTCCGGCGCGGTCCCGCCACTGTCACCGGGGAGCGTTCCCCCAAGCACTACCGCCACGGCCGCGAGGCCGGAAGGCAGGGGGCGGCGTCGATCCGGGAGCCAGGAGACTCTGGTCGCCGGTCACGTCGAGCCAGGGCGCGGACCCTGAGTGAGGACACATCGCCATGCCCGGCCGCCGACCACCCCTTTCCCCTGGATCCAGGTACCACACGACGGCGGTCTGATCCGATGCGCGCCGATCACCTCGGTTTCGCGTGCGGTGCCGCGCTCGGCTTCCTCGGCGACCTCGCTCTCGGCGACCCCCGCCGCGGCCATCCCGTGGCCGCTTTCGGGCGTGCCGCGCAGGCCGTGGAGCAGCGGCTGTGGCGGGATCACCGCGGTCACGGCGCCCTGCACACGCTGCTGTGCGCGGGCGGCACCGTGGCCGCCGCCGGTGCGCTGGCCCGTGCCGTACGCCCCTCCCCCGCCGCCACGGTCGCCCTGACCGCCGCCACCACCTGGGCCGTGCTGGGCGGCACTTCGCTGGGCCGTGAGGCCCGCGCCGTCGGAGGCGCGCTCGCCGCGGGTGACCTGGAGGTCGCCCGGGAGCGGCTGCCCCATCTGTGCGGGCGCGACCCGGAGGCGCTGGACGGTCCGCAGATGGCCCGCGCCGTCGTGGAGTCCGTCGCCGAGAACACCTCCGACGCCGTCGTGGGCGCCCTCGTCTGGGGTGCGCTGGGCGGTGTCCCGGGGCTGGCCGGTTTCCGCGCCGTCAACACCCTGGATGCGATGGTGGGCCACAAGTCGCCCCGTTACCGGCGCTTCGGCTGGGCCGCGGCCCGGCTCGACGACGTCGTCGGCTGGCCCGGCGCCCGGCTCACCGCCACCCTCGCCGTGCTCGCCGGCCCCGACCCGCGGGGCGCCTGGCGGGTGGCCCGGCGCGACGCGTCCCGGCACCCGAGCCCCAACGCGGGCCCGGTGGAAGCCGCGTTCGCCGGGGCGCTCGGCGTACGCCTCGGCGGCACCCTCGCCTACAAGGGCCGCGTCGAGCACCGCCCGGTCCTGGGCGCGGAGAACCGCCCGGTGGAGACCGCCGACATCGAGCGCGCCGTGCGGCTCTCCCGGCGGGTGTCGCTGCTGGCGCTGGGCGTCGCGATCGGGGTGCGGGCCGCCGTCTCCCGGGGCCGTGCGGCGGGCAGTCTTTCCCCAGATCGCCTTACGAGGAGGAGCCGGTGACAGCGGACAAGGGCGGGTCCTCGGGCCCGCTGGGCGGGGGCCTGCTCGTGGCCGGGACGACCTCGGACGCGGGCAAGAGCGTGGTGACCGCCGGGATCTGCCGGTGGCTGGTCCGCAAGGGCGTCAAGGTCGCGCCGTTCAAGGCGCAGAACATGTCGCTCAACTCCTTCGTGACCCGCGAGGGCGCGGAGATAGGCCGCGCCCAGGCCATGCAGGCCGCTGCGGCCCGGGTCGAGCCGTCGGCCCTGATGAACCCCGTGCTGCTCAAGCCCGGCGGCGACCGCAGCAGTCAGGTGGTGCTGATGGGCAAGCCGGTGGGTGAGCTCAGCGCGCGCGGCTACCACTCCGGCCGCCAGGAGCAGCTGTTCGGCACGGTGACCGACTGCCTGGCCGAGCTGCGGCGCACCCATGACGCGGTGATCTGCGAGGGCGCGGGCAGCCCCGCCGAGATCAATCTGCGGCGCACGGACATCGTCAACATGGGCATAGCCCGTGCGGCGCGGCTGCCGGTCGTCGTGGTCGGTGACATCGACCGGGGCGGGGTGTTCGCGTCGTTCTTCGGTACGACGGCGCTGCTGTCCCGCGAGGACCAGGCGCACATAGCGGGCTATCTGGTCAACAAGTTCCGGGGGGACGTGACGCTGCTGGAGCCCGGCCTGGAGATGCTGCGCGGCCTGACCGGGCGGCCCACGGTCGGCGTGCTGCCGTTCGCCCACGGCCTCGGCATCGACGAGGAGGACGGCCTGCGGGTGTCGATGCGCGGCGCGGTGCGGGAGTCGGTGGTCGCCCCGCCGCACGGCGCCGACGTGCTGCGGGTCGCGGTGTGCGCGGTGCCGCTGATGTCGAACTTCACCGACGTCGACGCGCTCGCCGCCGAACCGGGCGTGGTCGTACGGTTCGTGGACCGCCCGGAGGAGCTCCTCGACGCGGACCTGGTCGTCGTGCCGGGCACCCGCGGCACCGTGCGGGCGCTCGCCTGGCTGCGCGAGCGCGGGCTGGCGGACGCGATCGCGCGGCGCGCGGCGGAGGGCCGGCCGGTGCTGGGCATCTGCGGCGGCTTCCAGCTGCTGGGCGAGCGCATCGAGGACGAGGTCGAGTCGAGGGCGGGCACGGTCGAGGGCCTGGGCCTGCTGCCGGTACGGGTGCGGTTCGCGGTGGAGAAGACGCTGGCCCGGCCGGCCGGCGAGGCACTCGGCGAGCGGGTGGAGGGCTACGAGATCCACCACGGTGTCGCCGAAGTGCTCGGCGGCGATGAGCCGTTCCTGGACGGCTGCCGGTCGGGGTCCGTATGGGGCACGCACTGGCACGGCTCGCTGGAGAGCGACGGCTTCCGGCGGGCGTTCCTGCGGAGAGTCGCCGAGGCGGCGGGCCGGTCGTTCGTACCGGCTCCGGACACGTCGTTCGCGGCGCTGCGCGAGGAGCAGCTGGACCGGCTCGGCGATCTCATAGAACAGCACGCGGACACGGACGCGCTGCTGCGGCTGATCGAGGACGGGGTTCCGGCGGGACTGCCGTTCATACCGCCGGGGGCGCCGCCTTCGCCCGCGCGGAGAGAACAGGGCCCGGACCGTCGCGGTCCTGGCATCACCCCCGCTCGCGCGGGGAACGGCGACACGCTGCCGGAGCCGGCGACCGCCGGCACGCCCAGTGGGATCGATTCCCTCGAAGGGGGTAACACCTGATGGCCTCGGCCACCTATCCGTTCACCGCGATCGTCGGCATGGACGACATGCGGCTGGGCCTGTTGCTCAACGCCCTCTCACCGGCCATCGGCGGAGTGCTCGTACGGGGCGAGAAGGGCACCGCCAAGACGACGACGGTCAGGGCACTCTCCGCGCTGCTGCCCGAGGTCGCGACCATCACCGGCTGCCGGTTCTCGTGCGACCCGGCGGCCCCGGACCCCGCCTGCCCGGACGGTCCGCACGAGGACGGCGCCCCGCACGCCCCGCGCCCCGCGCGCATGGCCGAGCTGCCGGTGGGCGCCTCGGAGGACCGGCTCGTCGGCGCGCTCGACATCGAGCGCGCGCTGGGCGAGGGCGTCAAGGCCTTCGAACCGGGCCTGCTGGCGGCCGCGCACCGGGGCGTTCTCTACGTCGACGAGGTCAACCTCCTGGGGGACCACCTCGTGGACTCGCTCCTCGACGCGGCCGCGACCGGCTCCTCGTCCGTCGAGCGCGAAGGCGTCTCCGTCCGCCACGCCAGCCGCTTCCTCCTCGTCGGCACCATGAACCCCGAGGAGGGCGAGCTGCGCCCGCAGCTCCTCGACCGCTTCGGGCTGACCGTCGAGGTCGCCGCGTCCCGCGAGCCCGACGAGCGGGTCGAGGTCGTACGCCGCCGGCTCGCCCACGACGAGGACCCGGCCGCCTTCACCGCCAAGTGGGCCGCCGAGGAGGACGCGCTGCGCGAGCGCATCGCCGCCGCGCGCGCCCTGCTGCCGGCGGTACGGCTCGGCGACGGCGCGCTGCGCCGGATCGCCGCCGTGTGCGCCGGTTTCGAGGTGGACGGCATGCGTGCCGACATCGTCACCGCGCGCACCGCGACCGCGCTCGCCTCATGGGCGGGCCGTACGGACGTCGTCACCGAGGACGTACGGCAGGCGGCCCTGCTGGCTCTCCCCCACCGACGACGGCGCAACCCCTTCGACGCTCCCGGTCTGGACGAGGACAAACTCGACGAGATCCTGCGGCAGTTCGAGGACGACGAGCCGGAGCCCGAGCCCGACCCGGAGCCGGAGGGCCCGGACGGCGGTCCCGGCGACGACGGCCCCGGCGGTGGCGAGCCGCCGCGGGACGCGGACGGGCCCGGCACCCCGGACGTCCCCGAGCAGGGCGGGTCGCGGGAGAACGCCCCGGCGCGGCAGGAGGGTTCGGCCCCCGAGGCGCACGGCGAGCAGGGCGCGGCCGACGGGCGGGAGCGCCCGACGGAGGGCGGTGACGCCCCGGCGGTCGCCGCCGCGGACCCGTTCCGTGCGCGCAAGTTCGACGTTCCGGGCCTGGGTGAGGGCGCGGACGGGCGGCGTTCGCGGGCGCGTACCGCGCACGGCCGGACGACGGGGGCCCGGCGCCCGCGGGGCGCGCTGGGGAAGCTGCACCTGGCGGCGACCGTACGGGCGGCGGCGCCGCACCAGCGGGCGCGCGGGCGCGGCGGGCCGGGCCTGGTCGTGCGCCGTGACGACCTGCGGGAGGCGGTGCGCGAGGGGCGCGAGGGGAATCTCGTGCTGTTCGTCGTGGACGCGTCCGGTTCGATGGCGGCGCGCAAGCGGATGGGCGCGGTCAAGGGCGCGGTGCTGTCGCTGCTGCTCGACGCGTACCAGCGCCGGGACAAGATCGGGATGATCACCTTCCGGGGCGCGGGCGCGGACGTGGCGCTGCCGCCGACGTCGTCGGTGGACGTGGGCGCGGCCCGGCTGGAGAGGTTGCCGACCGGTGGCCGTACGCCGCTGGCGGCGGGGCTGCTCCAGGCGCACGAGGTGCTGCGGGTGGAGCGGCTGCGTGACCCGTCGCGGCGGCCGCTGCTGGTCGTCGTGACCGACGGGCGGGCGACGGGCGGCCCGGAGCCGCTGGCCCGGGCGGCGCGTGCCGCACGGCTGCTGGCGGGCGAGGGCACGGCGTCGGTGGTCGTGGACTGCGAGACGGGCCCGGTGCGGCTCGGGCTGGCGGCCGAGCTGGGCCGTGAACTGCGGGGCCCGGTGGTCACGCTGGAGGAACTGCGCGCGGACAGCGTCTCCGCGCTCGTACGCACCGTGAGGAACACGAGCTCCAGGAGGGCCGCTTAATGCCGCAGGGACAGCCGACCGTCGTTCCGGACGACGGTCTCACCACGCGCCAGCGCCGCAACAGGCCGCTGGTCTTCGTCCACACGGGCATCGGCAAGGGCAAGTCGACGGCCGCGTTCGGGCTGGCGCTGCGCGCGTGGAACCAGGGGTGGCCGGTCGGGGTTTTCCAGTTCGTGAAGTCCGCGAAGTGGAAGGTCGGCGAGGAGCGGGCGCTGAAGGTGCTCGGCGAATCGGGCGAGGGCGGCACGGTCGCCTGGCACAAGATGGGCGAGGGCTGGTCCTGGGTGCAGCGTGACATCGCCTCCAGCGAGGAGGCGGCGCGCGAGGGCTGGGAGCAGGTGAAGCGGGACCTGGCGGCGGAGTCGTACAAGCTCTACGTGCTGGACGAGTTCGCGTATCCGATGCACTGGGGGTGGATCGACACGGACGAGGTGGTCTCGGTGCTGCGGGACCGGCCCGGCACCCAGCACGTGGTGATCACCGGCCGCAACGCCCCGGAGAAGCTGGTCGACTTCGCCGACCTGGTGACGGACATGTCCAAGGTCAAGCACCCGATGGACGCGGGCCAGAAGGGCCAGCGGGGCATCGAGTGGTGAACGTCCCCCGCCTCGTCATCGCCGCGCCCGCCTCCGGTAGCGGCAAGACGACGGTCGCCACCGGGCTGATGCGGGCCTTCGCGGACGCCGGGCTCGCGGTGTCCCCGCACAAGGTCGGCCCCGACTACATCGACCCGGGCTACCACGCGCTGGCGACCGGCCGCCCCGGGCGCAATCTGGACGCCTATATGTGCGGGCCCGAGCGGATCGCCCCGCTGTTCCTGCACGGCGCGGCGGGCTGCGACCTCGCCCTGGTCGAGGGCGTGATGGGCCTCTACGACGGGGCGAGCGTAGATTCTGCGCGCGAAGCGCTCCTTCAGGGCGGTGGTGGGCGGCGGGCGGGAGAGCTGGCGTCGACGGCACATGTGGCGAAACTGCTGAAGGCGCCGGTCGTGCTGGTCGTGGACGCGTCGTCCCAGTCGCGGTCGGTGGCGGCGCTGGTGCACGGCTTCGCCTCGTGGGACCCGGAGGTGCGGGTCGCGGGCGTGATCCTCAACAAGGTCGGCTCGGACCGCCATGAGGCGCTGCTGCGCGAGGCGTTGGCGGAGTCGGGGGTCCCGGTGCTGGGCGCGCTGCGGCGCGTGGCCGCGGTCGACACGCCCAGCCGCCACCTCGGTCTCGTGCCGGTGGCGGAACGCAGCGCGGCCGCGCTGGCCGCGGTGGCCGCGCAGGCGTCGCAGGTGCGCGAGGGCTGCGACCTGAAGGGCCTGCTGGCCCTGGCCCACAGCGCACCGCCGCTGACGGGGCCGGCCTGGGATCCGTACGTGGGGGTCGCGTCCCCCGGGTCCCTCGACCGGGCCTCCGCCCTGGACCCCGCCCTGCGGGCCGACGTACCGGCCGGGCCGGGGATTCAAGGGGCGTCCGGAGGCTTGCACCCCCCACGCGGCGGAGCCGCACATCGGATGCGGCCAGGAAGGGGCCGGGCCGGGGAAGGAACAACCGCCGCCCGCCCCGTCGTCGCCGTCGCCGGCGGCCCCGCGTTCACGTTCTCCTACGCCGAACACACCGAGCTGCTGCGGGCCGCGGGCGCGGAGGTCGTCACCTTCGACCCGCTGCGGGACGAGCGGCTGCCGGACCGCACCGCCGCCCTCGTCATCGGCGGCGGCTTCCCCGAGATGTACGCTCCCGAACTCTCCGCCAACGAACCGCTGCGCGAAGCCGTCGCCGACCTGGCGGAGCGAGGCGCGCCCATCGCCGCCGAGTGCGCGGGCCTCCTCTATCTGTGCCGCTCGCTCGACGGCAAGCCCATGTGCGGCGTGCTGCCCGCGGAGGCCCGGATGTCCGGGCGCCTGACCCTCGGTTACCGGGAGGCCGTCGCCCTCGCGGACAACCCGCTGGCCGCAGCGGGCACGCGCGTACGCGGTCACGAGTTCCACCGCACGGTCGTCGAGCCGGGCACCGGTGCCGCACCGGCCTGGGGGATGACGCACCCGGAGCGCCGGGTGGAGGGCTTCGTGCAAGGGAGCGTCCACGCCTCGTACCTCCACACGCACTGGGCGGGCTCGCCCGGCGTCGCGCACCGCTTCGTGGCGGGCCCGGCACGGCGGTGACGTCAGCTCGCGAGGCCCACCACGAGCCAGACGAACGCCACTCCGGCCACCGTGCAGGCCAGGGTGGAGCGGGCGGGGTGCGGGTGGTGGGCCTCGGGGAGGATGTCGGAGGTCGCCAGATAGAGCAGCACTCCGGCGAAGAATCCGAGGTACGTGCCGAGGAAGTGCTCCGGAAGGGTGAACAGCAGCGTCGAGGCGGCACCGGCGACGGGCGCGAGCGCGTCGGCTCCGAGCATCAGGAGGGCGCGGTGGCGCTCGTTCCCGTACAGATCGGTGATCGTGTAGGTGTTGAAGCCGTCGGCGAAGTCGTGGGCGATGACGGCGAGCCCGACGGAGGCGGCCATGGGGCTGTCGACCTGGAAGGCGGCGCCGATCGCGACGCCGTCCATGGCGCTGTGCCCGACCAGCGCCGCGGCGGCGGTGAGCCCCACCTGGGGGACGCGTTCCCGGCCGGTGACGCCGTGGTCGGCCCGGCGGACGGCGAGGAGCCGTTCGACGAGGTGGGCGGCGAGGAAGCCCAGGACGAAGCAGAGCAGGGCGACCGGCACCCCGAAGACCTTCCGCCCGGCGGCCTCCAGCGCCCCGGGCAGCAGGTCGAGGCCGACGACGCCCAGCATCAGCCCGCCGGCGAGCCCCAGGACGAGGTGGCGGCGGTCGGTGACCCGCTGGGCGGTCCAGCCCCCGAGCAGCGTCATCAGGAACGCTCCCAGGGCGACGACGACCGGCACCGGTCCACCACCACCCTTCTCGCGACCGCCCCGCCTCCTGCTTACTGATCTCCCGCCCGCACCGCACGTCCACCGCCGCACGCCCCAGGAGAGCCTATGACCGTCCCCGCGCTCTACGTCGGTGTCGGCGCCCGCCGGGGCGCCGGGGCCGACGAGGTCCTCGCGCTGGTCGGGCAGGCGCTCGGCGAGGCGGGCGGCGGGGCCCCGGCGGCGCTGGCCACCGCCGAGGTGAAGGCCGCCGAGCCGGGGCTGCGCGAAGCCGCCGCGCGGCTCGGGGTACCGCTCCTGTCGTACGGCGCACGGGCGCTCGCCGCCGTGGCGGTGCCGGACCCCTCGCCCGCCGTCCTCGCCGCCGTGGGCGTGCCGGGCGTGGCCGAGGCGGCGGCGCTGCTGGCCGCCGGCCCGCGCGGGGCGCTGGTGGTCGGCAAGCGGAAGTCGGCGCGGGTGACCTGCGCCGTCGCGCGCGGACCCGGGTGAGGGCGGCGGGCGGGGCGTCAGTACCGTTTCCGGGTCGGGTCCTCGCACAGGCCCCGTCGGCGTCAAGTCGGCGCCGAGGAGAAGAGAAGGTGGCCCGCGGCCATGCACACACCCAGTGAACCCGACCTGCGGCACCACGGCGACGCCGAAGTGCGCGGCGGCGGTGCGGAGTTGACCGACCTCGCGGTCAACGTGCGCTCGGGCACGCCCCCGGAGTGGCTGCGGAAGCACATCGCGGGGTCGCTCGACGGGCTCGCCGCCTACCCGGACGGGCGGGCGGCACGGCGGGCCGTGGCCGCGCGGCACGGGCTGCCGGAGGAGCGGGTGCTGCTGACGGCGGGCGCGGCGGAGGCGTTCGTACTGCTGGCGCGGGCCCTGCCGGTGCGGCGGCCGGTGGTCGTGCACCCGCAGTTCACCGAGCCGGAGGCGGCGCTGCGGGCCGCCGGGCACACGGTGGAGCGCGTGCTCCTGGACGCGGCGGACGGCTTCCGGCTGGATCCGCGCGCGGTGCCCGGTGACGCGGACCTGGTGGTCGTCGGCAACCCCACCAACCCCACGTCGGTCCTGCACCCCGCGCAGGCGCTGGCCCAGCTCGCCCGCCCGGGGCGGACCCTCGTCGTGGACGAGGCGTTCATGGACGCGGTGCCGGGCGAGCGCGAGTCCCTGGCGTCCCGTACGGACCTGCCGGGCCTGGTCGTGCTGCGCAGCCTCACGAAGACCTGGGGCCTCGCGGGGCTGCGCATCGGCTACGCCCTCGCCTCGCCCGGCGCGATAGCGAAGCTGGAGCGGGCCCAGCCGCTGTGGCCCGTCTCCTCCCCCGCCCTCGCGGCGGCCGAGGTGTGCAGCGCGCCTCCGGCGCTCGCGGAGGCCGCCCACGCGGCACACCACCTGGCGTCGGACCGGGCCCATCTGGTCGCGGCGCTCGCGGAGTTCGAGGACGTGCGCGTGCACGGCCCGGCGGCGGGCCCCTTCGTCCTGATCCGGCTCCCGGACGCGGTGACCGTCCGCTCCCGGCTGCGGGGACTGGGCTTCGCGGTCCGGCGCGGCGACACGTTCCCTGGCCTGGGCCCGGAGTACCTGCGTCTCGCGGTCCGGGACCGCGCGACGACGGACCGCTTCACGTCGGCACTCCGCGAGGTCCTGACGGCGGGGTAGGGGCCGGCCTCCGCGCCTGCGGCGGGCTTGTTCCCCAGCCCCGCCCCTTCCCGGCTGCGTCTGATGTGCGGCTCCGCCGCGTGGGGGGGCGCGTGCCCCAGCCCCCTTTCCTGCGGGTCGGTTGGCGCCTGCGGCGGGCCTTTCCCCAGCCCCGCCCCTTCCCGAAACCGGGGCGCTGCCCCAGACCCCGCAACACGCTTCGCGCGTTGTCCTCAAACTCCCCCAGCTACCGCTGGGGGAGTTTGAGGACGCGCCCGCAGGGCGCTGGGGTCCGGGGTCTCCCCGGTTTCGG
>NZ_JBFBBD010000096.1:0-25203 GCF_040689515.1 Streptomyces sp. NPDC051173 | reverse complement strand
GTACGGGCCCTGCCCGGAGCGGGCGAGGCGGACCACGATCAGCTGGCCCGCGACCTCGGCGGCGCCCCAGACCCCACAACACGGCTTCGCCGCGTTGTCCTCAATCGCCGGACGGGCTGGATGTGCTGGCTACGGTCCGCACCATCCAGCCCGTCCGGCGATTGAGGACGCGGCCGCTGGGGGCACCTCCCAGCGGTAGCTGGGGGAGCTCCCGCCGCAGGCGGCAACGGCGGGACAGCCGGGGGCCTGGGGCACGCGCCCCAGTTCGGGAAGGGGCGGGGCCGGGGAGAAAACCGCCCGTTATCCTACGCGCATGCCTCGCTACGAATACCGGTGCAAAGCCTGCGGCGACACCTTCGAGCTGAACCGCCCGATGGCCGAGTCGTCCGCCCCCGCCACCTGCCCCGAGGGCCACACGGACACCGTGAAGCTGCTGTCGACCGTCGCCGTCACCGGCGCCGCCGCGGCAACTCCCGCTCCCCGCGGCGGCGGTGGCGGTGGCTGCTGCGGTGGCGGCTGCTGCGGCTGAGGCCGGGGCAGCGGCCGGCACGTACGCCGTCAGCCGGTCCGGCGGGAGAGGGTGAGGCCGTCGGCGATGGCCAGCATGACGGAGTCCATGCGCTTGTCGGCGGCCACGTGCTCGTTGAACACGGTCATCGCCGCGCCCATGCGCGACGTCTCCGGGGTGAGGACCTCGCCGCTGAAGAGGACGTTGTCCGACACGATCAGCCCGCCGGGGCGGAGCCGGGGCACGAGCTCCTCCCAGTAGGCGACGTAGCCCTCCTTGTCGGCGTCGATGAAGGCCAGGTCGATGTGCGGGTCGGCCGGCATGGCCCGCAGCGAGTCCAGCGCGGCGCCGAGCCGCAGCTCGACGCGGTCGGCCACGCCTGCCTGCTCCCAGGCGTCGCGCGCGTAGGCCGTCCACTCCTCCGAGATGTCGAGGGTGATCAGCTTGCCGTCGGCGGGCAGCGCCCGGGCCATCGACAGGGACGAGAGGCCGGTGAAGGTGCCGACCTCCACGATGTGCCGGGCCCCGGTGAGCCCGACGAGGAAGGCCAGCAACGGGCCCTGTTCCCGGGCGATCTGCTTGACGGCGACGCCGGGCAGCGCGCTGTGCGTGAGGTCGACGAGGGAGCGCTGCACCGGGGTGAGCGGCGGGTTGTGAGCGAGGACGTACTCGTACAGCTCCGGGGTCATCCGGATGCCCTTGAATGCGGTCACACGAAGCTCCTCGGGAAGGGGGAGAAGGTTCAACGGCCGTGCGCCCCACCGAGATTACGCCGCCGTTACGCCGCCGCCCCGCCGAACGCCCCGAGGATCTCCTCACCCGCCAGCACGCCCCGCGTCTCCAGGGCGGTCACGTGCGGTGCGGTCCAGCCCACGTCGGCGAGTTCGCCGTGGCCCGGGCACCAGCCGCGGTCGGCGGCGAGCAGCAGGTCGGCGTCGAGCAGGGAGTCACCGGCGGCCAGCACCTCGGACGCGCCCGTGCGGCGGGCGACCTCCGCGACCGCGGCGCTCTTGGTGAGCGGCTCCGGCACGGCGTAGAGCTTGCGGCCCTGGAGGGAGACGGACCAACGGCGGGCGCGGGCCCACTCGGTGAGCTCCCGCACCCAGCCGTCGGGCAGCAGGGAGCGGTCCACGACGAGATAGGCGAAGAGGTCCTCGGCCGTGCGCTCCTTGAGCAGCCAGGCCGGGTCGGCGGTCCGCACCAGGTGCGCGCGGACCTCGTCCAGCGGGGCGCACTCGGCGGCCAGCGTCCGCTCCACCCGCCGCCGCCAGCCGGTGTCGGACTCGCCCCGTACGAGCAGTTCACCGCCGTTGGCGCAGATCGCGAACTCCGGCACGGGGCCGGGCAGCCGGATGCGGCCGTACTGCTCGCGGGTCCGGGTCGTGGTGGGGACGAAAGTGGCGGTACGGGCCAGGCCGGCGAGGAGCCCCGCCGCGGTCTCCGTCATATAGGAGAGCGGTCTGCTCTCGTACACCTCGACGCAGAGCAGGCGGGGCGCCCGCGCGTCCGGCATGCCGAGGGCGAGCGCGGCGGCGGAGTAGATGAGCGTGCGGTCGAGGTCGCTGGCGACGAGGATCGTCACGGGGCGGTCACCGCCGTGCCGTCCGCGCCGGTCGCGCCGCGGGTGTAGCGGGGGTGGATCAGGCCGACGCAGCTGTACGGCAGGCCGTCCACCTCCTCCACCGGGACGCCGCGCTGGGCGGCCAGCAGCCGCACGTGGCCGAGCTCCCCGCCCGCGCCCCGCCGGGCGAGGACCTTCCAGGGGACGCGGCGCAGCAGGACGCGGGTGGTCTCGCCGACGCCGGGCTTGACGAGGTTGACGTCGTGGATGCCGTACTCCTCGCTGATGCGCTCGACGGCCGCCCAGCCCGCCCAGGTCGGCGTGCGGTCGGCGGCGGCCATGTCCTTCGCGTCGAGGGCGACCTGCTCCTCGACCTCGGGGAAGCGCGCGGCGACGGCCTCGACGAGGTCACGCGAGACGTCGGCGCCCGCGAGCTCGCGGTAGAACTTCGCGCCGTGGAAGTCGTGCGGGCCGACGAGGTCGGGGCGCAGCACCGTACGCGAGATCAGGCCCGACACCGTCGAGTTGAGGCACGCGGAGGGGACGAGGAAGTCGTCGCGCGTGCCGTAGGTCGCCACGCAGTGGCCGGGGTCGGCGAGCACGGCGAGGCGGGGGTCGAAGCCCTCGAACCCGGCCAGGGCGTCGGCGAGTTCGCGGGTGATCGCGCCCTTGCCGGTCCAGCCGTCGACGAAGACGACGTCGGCCGGGTCGTGGTGGGCGGCCAGCCAGCGCAGCGCCGTGCGGTCGATGCCACGGCCGCGCACGATGGACACGGCGTAGTGCGGCAGGTCGAGGCCGTACGCGTACCTCGCCCAGCGGCGCATCAGCACGCCGACGGGGGTGCCCGCGCGGGCCAGGGACACCAGCACCGGGCGGGGCGACCGCTCGGCCAGCACGGTCTCCGTGACGACGCCGACGGCGTGCGCCATGCGGGCGGCGGAGGCGTCCAGCGCGGCGCGGAACAGCGCCTGGTACTCCGCGCTGGGCTGGTACTCGACGGGCAGCGACTCGGCGTAGTGCGCGCCGCCGCTCTGGATCGCCTCCTCGCGCTCCTCGGTGGGCGCCTCCAGGGTGACGTCGGAGAGGTCCTGGAGCAGCCAGCCGACGTCCCGCGGATCGTAGGAGGAGAAGGCGGGGCCGCGGAGGGGCTCGGGCATGGGCGGGGCCTCTGGGGTGTGGGAGGGGACGACGGCGAGCAGGACGTGCCCGGTGTGCGGGGCGAGCGCGTCCAGCAGCCCGCCGGGGGCGTGCAGTTCGGGGGTGTCGCCGTGCGAGTCGACGACGGCGACGACGGCGTCGAAGCCGGCGCCCGCGACGTTGTAGGCGTAGCGGGGGCCGGGGCCGTCCGCGGGGTCGTCGTGCGCGGGGAAGGCGAGGCGCGTGCGGATGGCGTAGCCGGGGTCGTCGACGGCGAGCACGGGCGACCGGGTGGTGGTGGAGAACCGCACGTCGACGGCGGGGCGCTGACCGTCCCGCACGGTGTCGTGGCACCCGCGCACGTGATCCGCACGCCCGGCTTCCGGAACGGCCGGACGGTCGTCGACGACGGGGCCGTCCTCGGCGGTACCGCTGCGCGCGGGGGCGTGGGGCCCACGCGTGTCGTCCGCACGACCGGCTCCCGGGCCGGCCACCGGGTCGTCGGCGGCGGAGCCGCTCCGACCGGCGGCGTGACACCCGCGCGCATCGTCCGCGCCACCGGCATCCGGAACCGCCGTACCGGCGTCCTCGACAGAGCCGCTCCGGCCAGTGCCATGGCACCCACGCGTCTCATCCGCACGACGGCCGGCTGCCCGGTCGTCCTCGGCCCCGGCCTCGCACCGGCCCTCAGCGGAGCCACTCCGCCCCGTGTCACGGCACCCGCGTACGCGGTTCGCGCGGTCGTTCCCGCCCGGTCCGGGGCAGTTCTCGTCCTCCGCCGGGCCGCCTAGTGCCGTCTCCAGTGCGCACGCGAGCCGCAGGGGTGCGTACATCAGCTCTTCGTTGCCGAGGACGAGCACGCGCCGGGCGTCCGCGGGGAGCGCTTCGGCGATGCGCGCCGCCATGCCGGGGAGGGCGTCCTCCAGGGCCGCGCGGTGGGCGGGCGTGAAGCCGTGCCGGCCGCCGTCCGGCACGCGGGCCGGCCAGCGGAGGTCTATTCGGCGGGGGGTCCCGCGCCGCGGCGACGGCGGCGGGGCCGCCGGAGCGGAATCGTGCTCCGCGACCAAGGCCTGCCCCCGTTCCAGCACCCCGGAGGGGAGCCGCACCGTGCCGGAGGCGAGGGAGAGGACGTCCACGCGGGCGCCCAGTCCGGCGGCGAAGTCGGTCAGGCGCGCGCGGTCGGCCGGGCCGCGCATGTCGACCAGGGCCACGATCACGTACCGCTCGCGCGGGAAGCGCGCGTGCAGCGCGGTGATCGTGTTGAGGACCGTGCGGCCGGTGGAGAACTCGTCGTCGACGAGCACCAGCGGGCCGTCGCCCGACAGCAGCGCGTGGTTCTCCGGGAGCAGCAGGTGGGACGTGGCGTGGCTGTGTTCCTCCTCGAAGCCGCCGACCGGGGTCACGCCCGGGACGGGCCGCCGGGTGGAGTGCAGGTACGGCGCGAGGCCGAGGCCGTCGGCGACGGCGTGGCCGAGGCCGGTGGCCGTCTCCGCGTAGCCGAGGACGACGGCGCGCGCCGCCTCCGCGTCACCGAGGAGCGCGCGGACCCGCCGCCCGAGCCCGGCCCCCGCACCGTGGACCGCGGACGGCGCCACGGGTACGTGCTTGCCGAGCACCTGGGAGACGAGCAGGTGCGCCCGCTTGGGGTTGCGCCGCAGGGCCAGGCCCAGCAGCCCGCGCAGGGCGGTGTCGCCCTCCAGTCCGATGCCGAGCCGGTCCTCGACCCACTGCCCCTGCCACATCACGCGGCCGCCCCGACGCCCGCCGCCAGCAGCTCCACAAAGCCCACGTCCTCCCGCGCGACACCGAACACCTCGGCGCGGAGCATGATCCGCTCCGCCCAGGCCCGGTGCGGCTTCACTTCGTTCATCTTGTTCGTGTAGGCGGAGCGCATCACTCCGCCGCCCTCGCGCTCGGGCCGCAGGATGTCCTCGGCGTCGCCGAACTCCTCGTGGCTGACCACGGAGAGCGCGTGCACGGGGGCCACGTGGGAGGGGTGGATGCAGGTCTTGCCCTGGAGGCCGTTGGCCCGGTCGAGCTGGATCTCCCGGAGCAGGCCGTCCATGTCGTGCTCGATGAGCGCGTTGCGCAGCTCCTCCGCGGGTCCGGCGAAGGGCGTGCGGCGCAGCTGCGGCTTGAACATCCGCTCGTGCTGTCTGAAGTACTCCCAGACGGGGCCGGTGACGGTGAAGCCGCTGCCGTCCGCGCGGCCGAGGACGTTGACGACGTCGGCGATGACGGAGGCGACGAGCTGGACGTCGTAGGCGGTCATGTCGGGCGCGCGGCGCAGTCCGTAGGCCGAGCAGAAGTCCGTCACGCCGAGCCGCAGGGCCAGCACGCGGTCGCGGTACTTGTCGACGGTGCGGGCGATGCCCGCGAGCGTCGCGGTGCGGGTCTCCAGGTGGAGCAGCTCGGGCGATTCGAGGACGGGCATGGCGAACAGCCGCCGCCCGCAGCTGTTCTCGGCCGCGGCGAGCTCCTCCAGGAACGGGACGCCGCGCTCCTCGGTGAACTTCGGGAGGACGAATCCGGACAGCAGCCGGCCGGCCGGGCCGAGCCGCCGGACGAGGTCGGTGATCTGGCCGGGCTCCCGGACCCGGACGAAGAGGAGGGGCAGGGTCCGGCCGGTCGCGGCGAGGTCGTCGAGCGCGCCGAACTGGCGGACGAGGTTCTCCTCGGCGCGGCCCACGTCGGCGTCGCCGATGGAGTCCTCCAGGCAGAGCACCATGGAGACCACTCCGCGGTCCGCCTGCTTGACGACGTCCTCGGCGAGGGTGGGCCGGGTGGCGGGGCTGTAGAGCGTGGCGCCGAGGGCGACGGCGAGTGTGGCGGCCGGGGACTGCGCGTCGAAGGTGGCGGGCTGTTTATGGAACAGACCATTCCGCATCGAGGGCGCAAGGTGCTCGAAATGCCTCATTACTCTCCCCGTCCACGGCTTCCCACCGGACCGTCCAGCCGGAAGCGTGGCCGATTATCGTACGTCCGGGAGGTGGTCAAGAGTTCCCCAAGTGCATGAGAATCCGGCCTCCCGTATGGGCGAACAGCCCGGACGGCCCCTGCGTTGTCCGCGGCCGGTACGGGAAGGCAGGATTGCGGGCATGACGCACGCCATGCTGAAGGGGTCGAACATCCCGCTGGACGCCCGTAACGTACGGGCCGTGCTGCGCTGGACCCCCGGTCCGGGCATCCCGGACGTGGATGCCTCCGCGCTGCTGGTGGGCGACGGCGGCCGCGTGCGCTCGGACGCGGACTTCGTCTTCTACAACCAGCCCCGCCACCCCTCGGGCGCCGTCCGTCACCTGGCGAAGAAGCGGCTGGTCGAGGGCGCGACGGACTCCCTTGAGGCCGACCTCCACGCCCTTGAGCCCTCGGTCGACCGGATCGTGCTGGCCGCCTCGGCGGACGGCGGGCCCTTCGGGCTCGTACGTGACCTGTGCGTGCTGCTGTACGACGCGGGGGCGGCCGACGCGGAGCCGGTGGCGCTCTTCGAGGTGCAGCCGGAGACCGGAGCCGAGACCGCGATGATCTGCGGCGAGCTGTACCGGCGCGGGGAGGGCTGGAAGTTCCGGGCGATGGGCCAGGGCTACGCCTCCGGGCTGGTCGGGCTGGCCACGGAGTTCGGCATCTCGGTCGACGAGCCGGAACCGGAGGAGCCCACCCCGCCGGCACCCGCCCCGGCCCCGGCCCCGGGATACGGCTATCCCCCGCCGCCGTCCGTGCCGCCGTCGGCGCCCCCGGCGTACGGCTACCCACAGCAGCGGAGCGCCCCGGACCCCGCCTTCCACCTCCCCCCGCAGGGCCCCCAGTTCCAGCCGAACCGCTAGCGGTGCCCGGCGCGTCCCGGCCCGGCCACGGTCCGTCCGCCACCCGCGGGGAAACCGCCGCCGGGAGTCCGCCGGACCGCCCGCCGCCCGTCGTCACACCTTCGACTTGTAGCCGCGGCCCCACTGCAGGCCCCAGCCGTAGAGGCGGTCCAGCTCCGCCTGGAAGCCGTAGACGTACTTCATCTCGCGGCGCAGGGTGATCTCGCCCTTGGTGTTCTCGATCATCACGACGGCGCACGAGCGGGCCTCGGGGGCGCGTTCGTGCAGCGGGATCTCGATCCGGGGGCCGTTGCCGGGATAGAGCGTCACCATCGCGTGCGTACGGTCGAACGCCGGGGTGCCGTCGTAGATGTAGACGAAGATCAGCAGTCGCTTGATCTCCGCGCGGTGGTCCATGTTGATGTAGATCGTCTCGCCGGACCCGGAGCCGAACCGGTCGTCGCCGCTGAGCTGGACGTACGGCGGACTGTTGAGGCTGCCCAGTATCGAACCGAGGGGCTGGACCACGCCTTTCGAACCGTCCTGGAGCTCGTACATGCAGGCGAGGTCGAGGTCCACGTTGACGAAGGCGGGGCCCTGCGCCTGCACCATCTCGGGCCGGAACTTCCGCAGCGGGTGGCGCAGCCCGTCGCCCAGCGTGCCCCTCTCGTCGAAGGCGGACGTGGTGCGCATCCGCCAGGACAGGTTGACCCGGAGGTTGCCGGTGACGGCGCCCTGCTTGGTGAGCGAGAACGACGGATGCCGCTTGGTCAGCTCGATGGCGCCGTTGGCACCGCCGAAGTCGAGCTGCGCCTCGCCCGCGCGCCCCCAGTTGCCGAAGAGCTTGTCCCAGATCGCCATGGCCGCCAACCCCCACCCCGAGTGAACCGAACTGCCGCGGGGCGGCCGCGAGGTGACCCTCACGACCGCCCCGATCAGAGCGTTCCTCAAATGTGCCGGGGTCACACCCCGGAGGAGACCTCGGCCTTGCTGTCCGAGCCGTCGCCCGACGCCATGGCCCTGCGGTTGCGCACCACGGAGGACCAGAAGGCGAGCCCGATCAGCACCACGCCGACGAGACCGGTGATCACCTCGTTGATCTCGTACTTGATCGTGACGAGGAGGATGGCGGCGAGCGCGCCGATCGCGTAGTGCGCGCCGTGCTCCAGATAGACGTAGTCGTCGAGGGTTCCCTTGCGGACGAGGAAGACCGTCAGCGAGCGGATGTACATCGCGCCGATACCGAGGCCCAGCGCCATCTCGAAGATGTCGTTGGTGATGGCGAAGGCGCCGATGACACCGTCGAAGGAGAACGACGCGTCGATGACCTCGAGGTAGAGGAACATGAAGAACGCGGCCTTGCCGGCGAGACCGACGATCGCGCCGTTGCCGCCCTTCTTCGCGGGGCTCTGCGCGCCCTCCTCCTCGTCGTCGCCCTCGTCCTCTTCCAGGCGGTCCTCGAAGAAGCCGGAGACGCCGCCGACGATCAGATAGGTGACGAGGCCCGCGATACCGGAGAGCAGCACCGTGGAGGCCTTGTCGACCGTGCCCTCACCGCCGTGGACCGGCACCGCCGTGGCGAAGGTGGTGGCCGCGATCAGCAGCACCACGAGCGCGACGACGATGGAGAGGGTGTCCAGCTTGCCGAGCCGGGCGAGGGGCTTCTCCAGCCACTCCAGCCACCTGATCTCCCGGTCCTCGAAGATGAAGTCCAGGAAGATCATCAGCAGGAACATGCCACCGAAGGCCGCGATGGCCGGGTGGGCGCTGGTGACCAGCGACTCATAGCGCTCATGGTCCTGAAGGGCGACCTTGACCGCCTCGATCGGCCCCAGCTTCGCCGTGATGGCCACGATGACGACCGGGAACACCAGCCGCATGCCGAACACGGCGATGAGGATGCCCAGGGTCAGGAACATCTTCTGCCAGAACGGGTTCATCTTCCGGAGGATTCCGGCATTGATGACCGCATTGTCGAACGAGAGCGAAATCTCCAGGACGGAGAGGATCGCGACGATCGCCAGCCCCTGCCACCCCCAGAGAACACCGGCCAAGGCCAGTCCCGCCGCCGTGATGGCGAACGACCAGCCAAAGGTTTTCAGGAGCACTGGCTACCCAATCCTTCGCTAAGGGGTTCCCCCGCGCCGTGCGCGGCTTTACGAAACGTTGACCCCGAAGTCTAGGGCGATGCCGCGCAGTCCGGACGCGTACCCCTGTCCCACGGCCCTGAACTTCCATTCGCCGCCGTAGCGGTAGACCTCGCCGAAGATCATCGCGGTCTCGCTGGAGGCGTCCTCGCTGAGGTCGTAGCGCGCGAGCTCGCTGCCGTCCGCCTGGTTGAGCACGCGGATGTAGGCGTTGCTGACCTGGCCGAAGCTCTGGCCGCGGAGATCGGCCTCGTGGATGGAGACCGGGAAGACGATCTTGTCGCAGGTGGCCGGGACCTTGGTCAGGTCGACCAGGATGGACTCGTCGTCGCCCTCGCCCTCACCGGTGAGATTGTCACCGGTGTGCTCCACGGAGCCCTCGGGGCTCTTGAGGTTGTTGTAGAAGACGAAGTACTCGTCGCCGAGGACCCGGCCCGAGGCGCAGAGCAGGGCACTGGCGTCGAGGTCGAACGGGGCTCCGGTGGTGGAGCGCGCGTCCCAGCCGAGACCCACGGTGACGTGCGTGAGATTGGGTGCGGCCTTGGAGAGGGAGACATTGCCTCCCTTGGCGAGCGTGACGCCCATGATCTTGCTTCCTCCCCGAGTTGAACGGTGTCCGATGCACGTCCGGCGCCGCACGCCACCGCCCCCGGGGGAACCGGGGACGGGGCATGCGGCGCCGGACGCCGGACGGCAGTGTCGGTCAGACGTTGACGCCGAAGTCCTGGGCGATACCGCGCAGACCCGAGGCATACCCCTGACCGATGGCGCGGAACTTCCACTCGGCACCATTGCGGTAAAGCTCGCCGAAGACCATGGCGGTCTCGGTCGAGGCGTCCTCGCTGAGGTCGTAGCGCGCCAGCTCGGTGTTGTCAGCCTGGTTCACCACGCGGATGTAGGCGTTGCGGACCTGGCCGAAGCTCTGCTGGCGGCCCTCGGCCTCGTAGATCGAGACCGGGAAGACGATCTTGTGGACATCGGCGGGCACGCCCGCCAGGTTGACCTTGATGACCTCGTCGTCGCCCTCGCCCTCACCGGTGAGGTTGTCACCCTGGTGCTCGACGGAGCCGTCGGGGCTCTTGAGGTTGTTGAAGAAGACGAAGTTCTGGTCGTTGGCGACCTTGCCCTGGTCGTTCGTCAGCAGCGCGCTGGCGTCCAGGTCGAAGTCCGTACCGGTGGTGGTACGGGCGTCCCAGCCGAGACCGACGATGACCGCGGTCAGGTTGGGGGCCGCCTTGGTCAGCGAGACGTTGCCGCCCTTGCTGAGACTGACTCCCACGAGTCCTCCATTGGTTCGAGGGGGAGGGCATGACCTGCGCCCCGTTGTGCGATGGCATCCGATCAACGTTTGGATCCTAGTGACCGGTTCCCACCGATTGCAGACTTCTCACACGGGACTCGCACACCTGCCCCACACAGACCGGAATACAGGCTTCCGGAAAGCCGGGAAATGTACCGAACGAGTGTTCGGCGAGGTATCAGAGCGCCGCGAGCGCCTTGGTGTACTCGTTCAGGTCGCGCGCGTCCGGCAGGCCGTTGACGACCGTCCAGCGGACGACGCCCTCCTTGTCGATGATGAAGGTGCCGCGGACCGCGCAGCCCTTCTCCTCGTCGAAGACGCCGTAGGCGCGGCTGGTCTCGCCGTGCGGCCAGAAGTCGGAGAGCAGCGGGTAGTCCAGGCCCTCCTGCTCGGCGAAGACGCGCAGCGAGAACGGGGAGTCGTTGGAGACCGCCAGCAGCTGGACGCCGTCGTTCGCGAACTTCGGCAGCTCGTCGCGCAGGGCGCACAGCTCGCCGGTGCACACGCCGGTGAAAGCGAAGGGGTAGAAGAGCAGCACGACGCTCTTCTCACCGCGGAAGTCGGAGAGCCGCACGGTCTCGCCGTGCTGGTTCTTCAGCGCAAAGTCCGGAGCCTTGGTGCCGACCTCGATCGCCATGGGTTCGCATCCCTCTCTCGACGGGTGCCGGCCCCGGGGCCCGATCCTCGGCGGCCCCGGCCACCGGCGGGGTGGTGCGGCCAGTGTGTCACCGCGCCCGGAGCGCACGCAGCGCGCCCCCCGGCAGCGGTGCTGCCGGGGGGCGCGGTGGGTCCTGCGAAGGCCGGCGCTAGCGCTTGGGGGCGACCATGCGGGTGCCGGTCCAGTCCTTGGCCACGCTGATGCTCTTGGTCTGGCTCAGACCCGCGGTCTGCGACGCCTCGTTGATGTCGCTCGGCTCGATGTAGCCGTCGCGGCCCGTCTTCGGGGTCATCAGCCAGATGTCCCCGCCGTCCTCGAGCATGCCGATGGCGTCCACGAGCGCGTCCGTCAGGTCGCCGTCCTCGTCGCGGAACCACAGGACGACGGCATCGGCCACGTCGTCGTAGTCCTCGTCGACCAGATCCTGGCCGGTGATTTCCTCAATGGCCTCGCGGAGTTCCTGATCGACGTCGTCGTCGTAGCCGATCTCCTGGACCACCTGTCCGGGCTGGAAACCCAGCCTGGCGGCAGGGTTGGTCCGCTCCTCCGCGTGGTCCGCGGTCGCGCTCACTTATTGCCTCCTGTCATCTTTCGAGAAAGTGTCTTGTGTTCCCCGCATACGCGAGTCATTGGCCGTAGTCCACACGTGCCGGACCGATCGCGCAAGTACCCGGCCGCCGAGACCGCCGAAACGGTGACGGAAGCGGCTCTCCCACCGCAACCCTCACCATGGAAGGGCACGGGTGGGTGATTCGTGCCACAGCATTCTGCCGGGTTTGCGAAGTTGCCCCGTGTGATTACGGCCCACAGGCCCGAACGGCCGTACGCGGGCACCCCCCAAAGGGAGCGTATGGTTGCGATTTGGCCGCCCCCAGTCGGCCACCCCTTGACACGTCGTCTCATGAAGTGGTGGTTACCGCCCGGTAGAGATGACGTTTCCGTCGCCGCGGTCCACGATGGGAGCCGACGCGACAGAGCAGCAGACCGTAGTTGACCGCGTGCTGAGCACGACCCGAACACCGAAGGAACAGCGTGGCTTCCGGATCCGATCGCAACCCGATCATCATTGGCGGCCTTCCCAGCCAGGTCCCGGACTTCGATCCCGAAGAGACCCAGGAATGGCTCGACTCGCTCGACGCAGCCGTCGATGAGCGAGGCCGGGAACGTGCCCGCTACCTCATGCTTCGCCTGATCGAGCGGGCCCGCGAGAAGCGTGTGGCCGTGCCCGAGATGCGCAGCACGGACTACGTCAACACCATCGCCACCAAGGACGAGCCGTTCTTCCCCGGCAACGAGGAGATCGAGCGCAAGGTCCTCAACGCGACCCGGTGGAACGCGGCCGTGATGGTCTCCCGTGCCCAGCGCCCGGGCATCGGCGTCGGCGGTCACATCGCCACCTTCGCCTCCTCGGCGTCGCTCTACGACGTGGGCTTCAACCACTTCTTCCGCGGCAAGGACGAGGGCGACGGCGGCGACCAGATCTTCTTCCAGGGGCACGCCTCCCCCGGTGTCTACGCCCGCGCCTTCCTCCTGGACCGACTGTCCGAGCAGCAGCTCGACGCCTTCCGCCAGGAGAAGTCCAAGGCCCCCTACGGCCTGTCCAGCTACCCGCACCCGCGGCTCATGCCGGACTTCTGGGAGTTCCCGACCGTCTCGATGGGCCTCGGCCCCCTCGGCGCGATCTACCAGGCCCGGATGAACCGCTACATGGAGGCCCGCGGCATCGCCGACACCTCCAAGTCGCACGTGTGGGCGTACCTCGGCGACGGCGAGATGGACGAGCCGGAGTCGCTCGGCCAGCTGTCCATCGCCGCCCGCGAGGGTCTGGACAACCTCACCTTCGTCGTCAACTGCAACCTCCAGCGCCTCGACGGCCCGGTCCGCGGCAACGGCAAGGTCATGCAGGAGCTGGAGTCGCAGTTCCGCGGCGCCGGCTGGAACGTCATCAAGCTGGTCTGGGACCGCTCCTGGGACCCGCTGCTGGCGCAGGACCGCGACGGCATCCTGGTCAACAAGCTCAACAGCACCCCCGACGGCCAGTTCCAGACGTACGCCACCGAGACCGGCGCGTACATCCGTGACCACTTCTTCGGCGACGACCAGCGTCTGCGGAAGATGGTCGAGGGCATGACCGACGACCAGATCCTGCACCTGGGCCGCGGCGGTCACGACCACAAGAAGATCTTCGCGGCGTACGCGGCGGCCAAGGCGCACAAGGGCCAGCCGACCGTGATCCTCGCGCAGACCGTCAAGGGCTGGACCCTCGGTCCGAACTTCGAGGGCCGCAACGCGACCCACCAGATGAAGAAGCTCACGGTCGAGGACCTCAAGCGCTTCCGTGACCGTCTCCACATCCCGATCGCCGACAAGGAGCTGGAGTCCGGCCTGCCGCCGTACTACCACCCGGGTCGCGACTCGGAGGAGATCCAGTACATGCACGACCGCCGCAAGGCGCTCGGCGGCTATGTGCCGAGCCGTGTCGTGCGTGCGAAGCCGCTGGTCCTCCCCGAGGACAAGGTCTACGCGACCGCCAAGAAGGGCTCCGGGCAGCAGTCGATCGCCACGACCATGGCGTTCGTCCGCATCCTGAAGGACCTCATGCGGGACAAGGAGATCGGCAAACGCTTCGTGCTGATCGCCCCCGACGAGTACCGCACCTTCGGCATGGACGCGTTCTTCCCGTCCGCGAAGATCTACAACCCGCTGGGCCAGCAGTACGAGTCCGTGGACCGCGAGCTGCTGCTCGCCTACAAGGAGTCGCCGACCGGCCAGATGCTGCACGACGGCATCTCCGAGGCGGGCTGCACGGCCTCGCTGATCGCGGCGGGCTCCGCCTACGCCACGCACGGCGAGCCGCTGATCCCGGTCTACGTCTTCTACTCGATGTTCGGGTTCCAGCGCACCGGTGACCAGTTCTGGCAGATGGCCGACCAGCTGTCGCGCGGCTTCGTCCTGGGCGCCACCGCCGGCCGTACGACGCTGACCGGTGAGGGCCTCCAGCACGCGGACGGTCACTCGCAGCTGCTGGCGTCCACCAACCCGGGCGTCGTCTCCTACGACCCGGCGTTCGGCTTCGAGATGGCGCACATCGTCAAGGACGGTCTGCGGAGGATGTACGGCGAGAATGCCGAAGACGTCTTCTACTACCTGACCGTCTACAACGAGCCGATCCAGCACCCGGCCGAGCCGGCGGACGTGGACGCCGAGGGCATCCTCAAGGGTCTCTACCGCTTCAAGGCGGGCGAGAAGGGCGACGTCCCGGCGCAGATCCTCGCGTCCGGTGTGGCCGTGCCGTGGGCCATCGAGGCCCAGCGGATCCTCGCGGACGAGTGGAACGTCAAGGCGGACGTCTGGTCGGCGACCTCCTGGAACGAGCTGCGCCGTGACGCCATCGAGGTGGAGGAGTACAACCTCCTGCACCCCGAGGAGGACATGCGCGTCCCGTACGTGACGTCCAAGCTCGCCGGTGCCGAGGGCCCGAAGGTGGCCGTGTCCGACTGGATGCGTGCGGTTCCGGACCAGATCTCGCGCTGGGTGCCCGGTGCGTACCAGTCGCTGGGCGCGGACGGCTTCGGCTTCGCGGACACGCGTGGCGCGGCCCGTCGCTTCTTCCACATCGACGCCCAGTCGATCGTGCTGGCGGTGCTCACCGAGCTCGCCAAGGAGGGCAAGGTCGACCGCTCCGCGCTGAAGCAGGCGGTGGACCGCTACCAGCTGCTCGACGTGACGGCCGCCGACCCCGGCGCCGCGGGCGGCGACGCGTAGTCGTCCCTTCAGTGACCTCGTAGTCACCCCGACCCGGTCCCCGGCAGGCATCGCCTGCCGGGGACCGGGCGTTTCCCCTCCTTCTCAGCGGCCTTCTCAGCTCTCCCAGACCTTGTAGGCCCGGACCGCGTACGGCGACTCCGGCACCCAGGAGCCCGAGGGGTACGTCGCGAACTCACCGGTCTCGGCGCAGGTCGCGCTCTGGTACGTGGTGACCGGGCGCCCGGTGCGGTTGACGAAGGAGGCCGCCCCGGCGTTCGCCGGTAACGTCACACAGCTCTCGATGTCGATCGTGGAGAGCTCGCTCGTGGTCCGCTCGCCCCGGTAGTCCGACTTCGACCACAGGCACAGCTGCCCGGCCCCGCACGGGCCCGGCCGCCCCGGCGTGGCCGCGGTCGCGGTCGCGGCGGGCGCGCTCACGAGGGCCAGCCCGGCGGCGGCCCCCACGGCGAGGGCGGCGAAACGGATCGTACGCATATGCATCACTCCCTGTGATCGGTGACTGCTGCGTCGATCCTGTCCGCGCCGGCCGGCCGCTGCCAAGAGGGCCCCGCGAGCGGGGCCCTGATAGGGGAAGACGGCAGTCTGCGGGGGAATGTGCCGGTGGTCTCAGACCATCGCGGCGCCCGCCGCGGCGTCGGCGTTCGCGCCACGCTTGGTGAACAGCGCGAACGCGGCGGCGACCAGCGCGATGACGCCGGCGACCGTGAAGGACAGGCTCATGCCTGACACGAAAGTGTCATGCGCCACGCTCGAGATCTTCTCCGCGACCGGGGCCGGCGTGCGCGGCGGCACCGGGGCGATGCCGATCGCGATGAGGTCGGAGCCCTGGGACAGCTGGTCGTGCGTGACCGGCGGGAGTCCGGCGCCGGCCCACTTCCCGGGCAGTACGTGATCGACGCGGGCGGCCATGACCGCGCCCAGGACCGCCGTGCCGAGCGAGCCGCCGACCTGCATGGCGGCCTGCTGGAGGCCACCGGCCACACCGGCGTGCCGGAGGGGGGCGTTGCCGACGATGACCTCCGTGGCACCCACCATGACCGGCGAGAGGCCCAGGCCGAACAGCGCGAACCAGAGCGACATGATGCCCGTGCCGGAGCCGGTGGTCAGCGTGGAGGTGCCGAAGCAGGCGGCCGCGGTGCAGAGCATGCCCACGACCAGGGGGATGCGGGGGCCGATCCGGGTGATGACCGCGCCGGCCGTGGGCGCCCCGATGATCATCAAGCCGGTGAGCGGCAGCAGGTGCAGACCGCTGTCGACCGGGCTCATGCCGTGCACGTTCTGGAGATAGAAGGTGACGAAGAACAGGCCCCCGATGAAGGCGAAGGCCATCAGGACCATCAGGACCGTGCCCGCGGTCAGCGGCACGGAGCGGAACAGGCCGAGCGGCAGCAGGGGTTCGCGGGCCCTGGCCTCCCACACGGCGAAGAGCACGAAGGCGAGCAGCGACACGGCCAGGAAGGTCAGGGTCCTGGAGTCGCCCCACTGCCAGGTGGGCGCCTTGATGACGGCCCACACCAGGCAGAACATCGCCACCGAGAGCAGCACGATGCCCAGCAGGTCGAAGGACTTGGGCGCCTTCTCGGCGCGGTGGTCCCTGAGGATGACCAGGCCGAGGACGAGCGCGAGGACGCCGACGGGGACGTTGACGTAGAAGACGGACTGCCAGTTGACGTGCTCGACGAGCACGCCGCCGAGGATCGGCCCGCCGGCGGTGGAGACGCCGATGACCATGCCCCAGATGCCGATGGCCATGTTGAGCTTCTCGGCCGGGAAGGTGGCCCGGAGCAGGCCCAGCGCCGCCGGCATCAACAGGGCGCCGCACAGGCCCTGGAGCACACGGAAGCCGACGATCATCGAGACGGTGTCGGAGAGGGCGATGGCACCGGAGGCGGCGGCGAAGCCGGTGGTGCCGATGAGGAAGGTCAGCCGGTGACCGAAGCGGTCACCCAGCTTGCCCGCGGTGATCAGGGCGACCGCGAGGGCGAGGAGATAGCTGTTGGTGATCCATTGGACGTCGGCGAGCGAGGCGCCGAGGTCCTTCTGGATGGCGGGGTTCGCGACAGCGACGATGGTGCCGTCGAGCGTGACCATCATCACGCCGATCGCGACGGAGAGCAGTGTCAGCCAGGGATGGCCCCGTAACCCCTTCCGGGGTCCGAGATCCGGCGTCGCGTCGGCGACGGTGGTCTGAGACATCATATTTCGAGATTATGGCAGCGTCTGCCAATTGACCAGCGGTTTCATGAGGCGGCCGCTGCCAGATCGGTCACAGCTATCCTGAGCAGCCGAAACGCGGGTGAGGAGAGGCGTCGATGCGTGCGATCGAGGATCTGGCGGGACCCGAGGCACTGCCCGGGCTGCGCGAGCGGAAGAAGCGCCGCACCCGGGACACCCTGATCCGTTGCGCCCTCGAGCTGTTCGCGGAGAAGGGCTTCGAGGGCACCACCGTCGACGAGATCTCCGAGGCCGCCGACGTCTCCCAGCGCACCTTCTTCCGCTACTTCGCGAACAAGGAGGAGGTCGCCCTGGCGGTGCAGGACTCGGTCGAGTCCTTCTTCTTCAGCCGGCTGCTCCTGCGGCCCGCCGCCGAGGCGCCGCTCACCGCGCTGCGCAACGCCGTGCTCGCCTCCTGGGACAGCGTGGGCGAGGCCATCGAGACGGTCGTGCCGCTGGAACTGCACATGCGCACCTACCGGATGATCGAGTCGACCCCGCAGCTGTTCGCCGCCCATCTGCACCGCCTGGCCGGGCTGGAGGAACAGCTCGCGCAGGAGATCGCCCGCCGCGAGGGCCTGGACGTGCGGACCGACCCCAGACCGCAGGTGCTGGTGGCCGCGTTCGGCGGCGTGATGCGGGTGACCGGCAAGCTCTGGGGCGAGCGCGGCAACGCCGGGCTGGACGAACTCCGGGAGATCACCACGGAGTATCTCGACCGGCTCGGACCGGCGTTGGCACAAAACTGGCGCAACTGATCGTCAGGCGCAAACGAGTGCACAATCACCCTCGCTTCAAACGTGAGATGGCTCACTGACTTCACGGTCACCGCCGGCTTTCTCCTAGGGTGTTCGGCGGTGACTTCTTTCCCGGAGCTCGGCTCCCCCTCCGCCCCGTGGACGACCACGGCCGCTGTGTGGCGCGCACTGCTCGCACTGGCCGTGGTCTTCGTCATGCTCGCGACCACCGGCTGGACAGCCGTCAGGAGCCACAGAGCGGGCGGCGACGCACGGGCGGCGGCACTGAGCGCGTGGCTGCACGGCTCGATAGCCGGACACCCGCTCCCGGGCCCCGGCACGGCACCCGACGCCCTGGCCCGCTTCTTCGGCTCCCTCACCGGCGCCCAGCGCGAGGGGCTCGCCGACCGCTACCCCCTCGTCGTCGGCAATCTCGACGGCGCCCCGCTCACCCTGCGCTACCACGCCAACCGGGTCGCCCTCGACCAGGCGCGCAAGGTCGAGAAGCACCGCATGCGCGAGAACGACCTGACACCCGCCGGCCGCCAGGACGCGGAGCGGCGCATGCACCGCTTCGAATCGCTCATGGGCGACGACCGGCAGATCCTCGCCTTCGACCCCACGGGCGCCGGGCGCGTCGCCGAGGTCACCGGCGACCTCGACCGCGCCCAGCGCGTCTCCGTGGTCGTGCCCGGCGTCGACACCAACGTCCTCACCTTCGAGAAGACCCAGCGCGCGTACACCGCGCCCGAGGGCATGGCCCGCTCCCTCTACGCCGCCGAGCGGAAGACGAGCCCCGGCACCCGCACCGCCGTCATCGCCTGGGCCGACTACACCTCGCCCGCCGGGGTCGGCATGGACGCCGCCACCGGCAAGCTCGCCACCGAGGGCGCGCTGCGCCTGCGCTCCCTCGTGCTGGGCCTGCCGGGCACCGCGCCCGTCTCCCTCTTCTGCCACAGCTACGGATCCGTGGTGTGCGGTGTCGCCGCGCGCGACATGTCCCCCCGGGTCACCGACGTGGCCGTCGCGGGCAGCCCGGGCATGCGCGCCGACCACGTCTCCGAGCTGCGCACCAGCGCCCGGATATGGGCGATGCGCGACCCCGACGACTGGATCCAGGGCGTCCCCCACCTGGAGGTCGGCGGCCTCGGGCACGGCGCGGACCCGGTCTCCGCGGGCTTCGGCGCGCGCCTGCTGTCCTCGCGCGGGGCGCAAGGGCACGCCGGCTACTTCGAACCCGGCACGACGAGCCTCGCCAACTTCGCCGGCATCGGCGTCGGCGACCCCGCCGCGGTCAGCTGCGCCAAGGCGTCCAGCGGCTGCGCGGACGACCTGTCGTAGCCCCCCCTCGACGGCGCGGTCGGCGCGGACGGCGGGCCGCGTCAAGGGGGACGGGCGCGAAACCCGGGGAAATATTGCCCACCGGACGGGAGCACGTCACTTTGACGCGCGTAGCGACGAGCGGCCGACCGCCGCATACGATGAGCCGCATGGGTGATGTGCTGGCCGGTTTCCACGCCGCCTGGGAGTTCGACACCGACTCCGTGCTCATCCGCTTCGAACGGGGGATCCGCACACCGAAGCTGTTCCAGGCTCTCGGCGAGCGCCGCGTCCCCTACGAAGCGCTCGCGGCCGTCGAGCTGGCCCCGGGGAAGCGCGGGACGGTGGTGCTGCGCGCTGTGCCCAGACCGGGCGCCGACCCGCTGATGGACGCCGCCGCCGGGCAGCTCAAGGAGGGCTGCGACCCCTACCGCCTGGTACTGCCCGAGGAGCGCGACGCCCTCGCGGGGTACTACGCCGACGAGATACGGTCCGCGCTCGGCCCGTTCGCCGCCGAACCCGCCGAGCGCCACCTGGTGACCGCCCCCGCCGCGCCCCTGTCCTTCAAGGCCTACGACGGCAAGGCGTCCTTCGACGGCACGGCCGTCGCCTTCCGCTGGTTCTGGACGGGCGCCTCCTCCGCCAAGTGGAAGGCGGGCGACCAGCGCTTCCCCGTCGACGAGCTGTCGGACGTCGAGTGGCGCTCCCCCGACGCGGCCGGCGGCTGCCTGCGGCTGGTGCGGCGCGGCCGGGCCCCCGACGAGTACCCCGGCGAGGCCGACCAGGACCCGGCGGCGGTCGCCTTCGGCATGGGCTACGGGCTCGTCCACGAATCCCTCCCCTTCGCGGCCGCGGTCCTGGAGGCCGTACGGTCCACCACGCCGGTGGCCGCGCTGCGCATCCCCGCGGCCCGCCCCGACCCGGGCGGCATCGCGGACCGCATCCGCCACCTGGGCGCGCTGCACGACGCGGGGCTGCTGACGGACGACGAGTTCACGTCGAAGAAGGCGCAGCTGCTGGCCGAGTTGTGAGGTGGCGGCGGGCCTCTGCCCGCAGGCGGCAGACCGCGCAGGCTCATACCTCGGTATGACGCCACACGCCCCACCCCGGTGTGACGTGCGGCCGGCACCTCGGCGCCTACGCTGAGAGCGCCATGATCCAGTCGCCGCCCCTCAGCTTCCTGCGCGAGCTCTTCACGCCCGTCGGCCCGCCGACACCCCTCCTCGGCCAGGCCAGGAGACGGTGGGTCCGCCTCCTGCCGTACGCCGTCGCCGCGGTGTTCACCGCGATCCTGCTGCCCGTCACCGGCACCTTCCTGACCCGGGAGTACGGGCTGCACCCCGGCATCTCCGTCGTCCTCGCCTTCCTCCAGGCCGGGCCGCTGGTCGTCGCCGTGCGGCGGCCGCTGCTCGCGTGGGCGGTCGTCCTCGTCGCCGACGTCGCGGGGGCGGTCGCACTGCTCGGCCTGCCGCCGCGCGACGGGCTCCCCTGGCCGTGGCCGCCGATGGAGATCATCGGCATGCTGCTGCTGATGCTCGCGGTCGGGCTGCGCGAGCGGCCCCGCACGCTGGTCGCCGTGTGGACGGCGACCGGTGCGGTGTGCGTGGCCCTCATCACGCCGGGGCGCGGCGACGGGGTGTGGGTGGCGCTCATGGCGGTCGGCGGCGTGCTCATGCTGCTCGGCGGCGCGCTGCGCGGCCGGGGCGACGCCCGGCGGGCGCTGGCCGAACAGGAGACGATCAGCGAGGCCGAGCGCGCCCGCCGCACCCTGCTGGAGGAGCGCACCCGGATCGCCCGCGAGCTCCACGACGTGGTCGCCCACCACATGTCGGTGATCACTGTGCAGGCCGACAGCGCCCCGTACCGCCTCGCCGGGCTGCCGCCCGAGGCGAGCGAGGAGTTCACCTCGATCGCGGCGACCGCCCGGGAGTCGCTGACCGAGATGCGGCGGCTGCTGGGTGTCCTGCGCAGCGAGGACACCGGCCAGGAGCCGGGCGGCGAGCGCGCGCCGCAGCCGGGGGTGTCCCGCATCCCGCAGCTCGTCGAGGCGACCGTGCGGTCCGGGCAGCCCGTGGAGCTCACGGTCGGCCCGGAGGTGGCGGCCGCGGCGGCCGCGCTGCCGCAGGCCGTGGACCTCTCGGCGTACCGCATCGTGCAGGAGGCCCTGGCCAATGCCGTGCGGCACGCGCCCGGTGCGGCGACCCGGGTGTCGGTGTCCGTCTCCGCGGAAAGCCTGATGGTGCTCGTCGTCAACGACGCGGCGGCGGGGCCGGACGCCCCGCTGGAGTCCTCCGGCACCGGCCACGGTCTCGTCGGGATGCGGGAGCGGGTCCGGCTGGTCGGCGGCTCGCTGGACACCGGCCCCCTGCCGGAAGGCGGCTACCGGGTGGCCGCCCGGCTGCCGTTCACCGGGCTCGACTGACGCGCCGCCGCCCGCGCGCCCCTCCTCCGCCCCTCCTCCTCTGGCCCTCCTCCGGTCCTCCCCAGCGCTCCGAAAGGGAAGCATCCACCGCATGACCATCAAGGTGATCATCGTCGACGACCAGGCCATGGTGCGGGCGGGCTTCGCCGCGCTCCTCGCCGCGCAGTCCGACATCGACGTCGTCGGTGACGCGCCCGACGGGCGGCAGGGCGTGGAGCTCAGCCGCCGCGCGCATCCCGACGTGGTGCTGATGGACGTCCGGATGCCGGAGATGGACGGACTGGAGGCGGCGCGGCAACTCCTCGATCCCCCGCCCGGGGTGACGCACCGGCCGAAGGTGCTGATGCTGACGACCTTCGACGTCGACGACTACGTCTACGAGGCGCTGCGCGCGGGCGCGTCCGGCTTCCTGCTCAAGGACGCGCCCCCGGCCGACCTGATCTCGGCGGTGCGGGTCGTGGCGGCGGGCGAGGCGCTGCTCGCCCCTTCCGTGACCCGCCGGCTCATCGCGGACTTCGCGCGGCAACGGCCCGCGCGCCGCCGGGATCCGTCGTTGCGGCTGCGCGGTCTGACGCCGCGTGAGACCGAGGTGCTCGAACTGATCGCGCGCGGGCTCTCCAACCAGGAGATCGCCGCGTCCCTGGTCGTGGCGGAGCAGACGGTCAAGACGCACATCGGCAGGGTGCTGGCGAAGCTCGGCCTGCGCGACCGGGCGCAGGCCGTGATCTTCGCGTACGAATCGGGGCTGGTCGCCCCGGGCGACCGCTAGGGCCTGTCCGGCGGATCTTGCGGTCGGTGCCGCGGGTGACGCCGTCTGCGCACCACCGCTGCGCGGCGGTGTCCTCAATCGCCGGACAGGCTGAATATGGCTGATGTGGGTGCGCAATTCAGCCCGTCCGGCGTTCGAGGACGCCGGACAGGCCCGACATGACACACGCGATCGTCAACGTGCGGCACATCCAGGCCCGTTGAGGGCGCCTCCGGGAAGGTCGCCGGGGGAGTTCAAGGACACCGCGGGCGGCAGCGGCACCACTCCTGGCCGCGAGCCGCCCGCGAAGCGCGGCGGAAGGGCCGTTACTCCCGGCCCGCCGACGTGAAGGTCATGTCGGGGTAGCGGTCGCCCGCCACCTGCGAGGCGATCGGCTCCAGAGCCGCCAGCTCCTCGTCGGTCAGGACGATGTGCGTGGCGGCCGTGTTCTCCTCCAGGCGGGAGCGCTTGCGCGTGCCCGGGATCGGAACGACCGTCAGGCCGTGGACGGTGGCCCGCTGCTGGATCCAGGCCAGGGCCACCTGACCCAGTGTGATCCCGCGCGCCTCGGCGACCGCGCGCACCGGCTCCAGCAGGGCGGCGTTCGCGTCCGCGTTGTCGCCCGTGAAGCGCGGCTGGTGGCGCCGCCAGTCGTCGCTCGTCAGCTCCTTGTCGGCGTGGACGAACGAGCCGGTCAGGAAGCCGCGGCCGAGCGGCGAGTACGGCACGAGGGCCACACCCAGCTCACGCGCCGCGGGCACCACGCCCGCTTCGATGTCCCGGCTGAACAGCGACCACTCCGACTGCACAGCGGCGATGGGGTGCACGGCCTGGGCGGCGCGCAGTTCGGAGCCCGTCACCTCGCTCAGGCCCAAGTGCCGCACCTTGCCCTCGGCGACCAGCTCGGCCATGGCGCCGACGCTCTCCTCCATCGGCACGTCCACGTTGCGGCGGTGCATGTAGTAGAGGTCGATGTGGTCGACGCCCAGCCGGCGCAGGCTGCCTTCGACGGACTCGCGGATGTAGGCGCGGTCGTTGCGGATGGCCTGGTACGACGGGTCGTCCTCGCGCCGCACGATGGCGAACTTGGTGGCCAGCGTGATCCGGTCGCGGTGGGCGCGGACGAAGGGCGCGATGAACTCCTCGTTGCGGCCGAAGGCGTAGATGTCGGCCGTGTCGAAGAGGGTGACGCCCACCTCCAGCGCCCGCTCCAGCGTCGCCCGCGCCTCGGCCTCGTCGGTGGTCGGACCGTAGGCGAAGCTCATGCCCATGCAGCCGAGCCCCTGCACGCCGACCTCGGGACCGTCGGTGCCGAGCTTCGCGGTGGTGATCGTGTCGTTGCTGCTCATCGGCGTTCAGACCCCTTCGGACGCCCGGCGTCGGGCGTCGGCGTAAATATCGATCTTGTAGTCGAGCACGTCGAGCGTGCTCCGCAGCTCCGCGATGCGGCGCCGCACGTCGTCGCGGTGGGTGCTCAACAGCCGCTCGCGTTCGGCGAAGGTGTGCTCTCCCTCGCGTACCAGCTGGGCGTAGCGCACCATGTCCGCCACGGGCATCCCGGTCAGCCGCAGCCGGCCGACGAGGTCCAGCCAGTCCAGGTCGCGGTCGGTGTAGCGGCGCTGACCCGCGTGCGAACGGTCCACGTGGGGCATCAGCCCGATCCGCTCGTACCAGCGCAGGGTGTGCGCGGACAGGCCGGTGTACTCGGCCACCTCGCTGATCGTGTGGCGGTCGCCCTGCGGGCGTCCGGGCCGCGGCCCCGGCGCGCAGGGCTTGCCGTCGGCGAGCACTTCTCCCGGCGCGTGGTCCAGAACGGTCATACGGATCCCCCTCGCGTCGCGGGCCGTTCGCGGTCGAAAAGCCCTTGCGACACGGACAACGCTAGAGAGTTGGAGTGCACTCCAGGCAAGCGAGATCTTGGGGGAACCTTGGCCGGGTTAGGCTCGCACCCATGGAGAGCCTGCGGAAGATCGACAACTGGCCGGTGGAGACCGCTGCGGCGGCGGTGGTGAGGGCCGACGGCAGTCTCGCGGGGGCCCACGGGCCGACCGCGCACCGCTTCGCCCTGGCCTCCGTGACGAAACCGCTCACCGCGTACGCCGCGCTGCTCGCCGTCGAGGAAGGCGCGATCGAGCTGGACGAGCCGGCCGGTCCCGCCGGGTCCACGGTCCGCCATTTGCTGGCCCATACGTCCGGGCTGGCCTTCGACGAGCACCGGGCGACGGCCGAGCCGGGGACGCGGCGGCTGTACTCCAACGCCGGCTTCGAGGTGCTCGGCGACCACATCACCAAGGCCACCGACATCCCGTTCCCCGAGTACCTGCGGCAGGCCGTGCTGGAGCCGCTCGGCATGACGGGGACGGACCTCCAGGGCTCCCCCGCCAAGGACGGCGTCTCCACCGTCGACGACCTCGCCCGCTTCGCCGCGGAACTCCAGGCTCCGCGGCTGCTGTCACGGCAGACGCTCGACGGGGCGACGGCCGTGGCCTTCCCCGGGCTGACTGGTGTCCTCCCCGGCTACGGCCACCAGCGGCCCAACGACTGGGGCCTCGGCTTCGAGATCCGCGACGGCAAGTCGCCGCACTGGACGGGGGCTTCGTCCTCGCCGCGCACGTTCGGCCACTTCGGGCAGGCGGGCACGTTCCTGTGGGTGGACCCTGTGGTGGGAGCGGCGTGCGTCGCCCTCACGGACCGGCCGTTCGGGCCCTGGGCGGCCGAGGTATGGCCCGCACTGACGGACGCGATCCTGGCGGAGCTGGCCTGATTTTTTCCCCAGCCCCGCCCCTTCCCGAAACCGGGGAGACCCCGGACCCCAGCGCCCTTGGGGGTCCCCCCGGACGAAGTCTGGGGGAGCGTCCTCAAACGCCGGACGGGCTGGAT
>NZ_JBFBBD010000095.1:0-25230 GCF_040689515.1 Streptomyces sp. NPDC051173 | reverse complement strand
CCGAAACTGGGGCTGCGCCCCAGACCCCGCAACACGCTTCGCGCGTTGTCCTCAAACTCCCCCAGCTACCGCTGGGAGGTGCCCCCAACGGGCTGAAAAGAAAAGAGCGGCGCACCCGGCGGGAAGAAGGGCGCACCCACCGGCCCTGACGTCACCCACCGGCGGAGGGGGTGGGGCCGGAGGGTGGGGTTCTGGAACGCGGTGCGATGTCACGGCACTCAATGCGCCTGACGGCGCCACGCACCGCGTTCCAGGTCCTCAGCCCGGAGGTCACACCCCCGGCCCGGCAACCAACACCAGCCCGGCCGGCGACTGGAGAGCTACGGCAACTCGATCCCCAGATCCCACCCCTCATGAACACCCGCACACAGACAAGCCCTCTCCCCCGTCTCCGGCAACGCGCAGACCGCCGCGAACAGGACCTCGCGCAGTCGCCCGACGTTCTCCCCGAAGACCCGCATCACCTCGTCGTGCGAGACGCCGTCACCCGTCTCCGCGCCCGCGTCGAGGTCGGTGACCAGGGACATGGACGTGTAGCAGAGGCCCAGTTCGCGGGCGAGGACCGCTTCCGGGTGGCCCGTCATGCCCACGACCGACCAGCCCTGGGCGGCGTGCCAGCGGGATTCGGCGCGGGTCGAGAAGCGGGGGCCCTCGATGACGACCATGGTGCCGCCGTCGACGGGGTTCCAGCCGTGGCCGCGGGCGACGGCCACGGCGACGGCGCGGCCGGCGGGGCAGTAGGGGTCGGCGAAGGTGGTGTGGACGACGTTGGGCACCGAGCCGTCGGGCAGGGGCTCGCCGTCGAAGAAGGTCTGTACGCGGTTCTTGGTGCGGTCCACGAGCTGGTCCGGCACGAGCAGGGTGCCCGGCCCGTACTCCGGCCGCAGCCCGCCGACCGCGCAGGGGCCGAGCACTTGGCGCACGCCGACGGAGCGCAGGGCCCACAGGTTGGCGCGGTAGTTGATGCGGTTCGGAGGCAGGTGGTGGCCGCGTCCGTGGCGGGGCAGGAAGGCGACCTTCCGTCCGGCCAGTTCACCGATGAAGAGCGAGTCGCTGGGCGACCCGTAGGGCGTCTTGACCGTGACCTCGGTCACTTCCTCCAGGAAGGAGTAGAACCCCGACCCGCCGATCACGCCTATGTCCGCCTGTGCGGTACCCATCTCGACCATGCGGCCACCCTAACGGCGCACCCGGGAACGGCAGGAGCCCGCGACCCCTCGGGGAGAGTTCGCGGGCTCCGGAGCGCCAGGGTGCGCCGTCAGGCGGCGGACGTGCTGCTGCTCGACGCGGCGGTGCTCGAAGACGAAGTCGACGCCGAAGAGGAAGACGTCGAGGAAGAAGAGGCCGACGAGGAGTCCGAGCCGCTCTTCGAGGTGGACGAGGACGTGGAAGTCTTCGCCGGGCTGCTGCTGGACGACGAGCCGCGGCTGTCGTTCCGGTAGAAGCCGGAGCCCTTGAAGACGATGCCGACCGCGGAGAACACCTTCTTCAGGCGTCCATCACAGCTCGGGCACACGGTCAGGGCGTCATCGGTGAACTTCTGCACCGCCTCGAGGCCCTCGCCGCACTCGGTGCACTGGTACTGGTAAGTCGGCACTTGATCCTCCTGGCACTCTCACTCAATGAGTGCTAACGACGCTCCATAGTGCAGTATTCCGGCGCGTCAGTCCACCGATACGGCCTCGCGGTGACCCACCCCACGTGCGGCGATGAGCGATTCGGCCTTCGGTGTGAGCGCCTTGCGCAGCGTGAGGAGGACCGCCAGGGCCAGGACCGTACCGACCAGCGGGATCAGGAATCCGGAGCTGGCGGTGTGCGAATCGATCACCCGGCCGCCGATGCTGGCACCGGCCGCCTGGCCGAGGCCGACCGCGCCGGTCAGCCAGGTGAAGGCCTCCGTACGGGCGGTCGGCGGGACGAGCGACTCCACCAGCGTGTAGCCGGTGATGAGCGCCGGGGCGATGAACAGGCCGACGAGCAGGCCGAGCCCGCCCAGCAGCGGCAGCGCGTCCGCGGCCCACAGCGGGGTGGTGGCCAGCGCCAGCAGCGGGTAGGCGACCAGCAGGCGGCGCTGCGGGCTGACCTTCCAGGCGACGGCGCCGCAGACGATGCCCGCGATCATGTTGCCGGCCGCGAACGTGCCGTACATCAGGCCGTTGAGCCCCGGCTCGCCAAGCTCCTTGGTGAAGGCCGTCATCGACACCTGCATGCCGCCGAAGACGGAACCGATGCCCAGGAAGGCGATCGCGAGGACACGGACGCCGGGCACGGACAGCGCCGAGGCGGTCTTCTCACGGCTCCCGGAGGCCGAGCGGCTCGGCACGGGCTGGGTGCGCCGCTGGGAGGCGAAGAGCAGGCCGCCGACGAGCGTCAGCACCGCCTCGGTGATCAGACCCGCGGCCGGGTGGACGCCGGTGCACAGTGCGGTGGCCAGCACCGGGCCGATCACGAAGGTGAACTCGTCGGTGACCGACTCGAAGGCCGCCGCCGTGGACATCAGCGGCGAGCCGTCCAGCTTGGCCGCCCAGCGGGCCCGGACCATCGGCCCGATCTGCGGGGTGGACGCGCCGGCGGGCACCGCCGCGGCGAACAGCGCCCACAGCGGTGCGTCCGCCAGTGCCAGGGTGATCAGCAGGGAGATCGCCGCGGCGTGCACGACCACGCCGGGCAGCAGCACCTTGCCCTGTCCGAAGCGGTCCGCGAGCTTGCCGCCCTGCGGGGCGAACAGCGCCATCGCGACACCGGCGGTCGCCGAGACGGCGCCCGCCGTGCCGTACGAGCCGGTGGTGTGCTCGACCAGCAGCAGGATGCCTATGGTCAGCATCGCGAAGGGCTGCCGGGCCAGAAAGCCGGGAAGCAGGAACGTCCAGGCGCCGCGCGTGCGCAGCAGCTGGCCGTATCCGGGTCGTGCCTCGGCGTGGTCGTTGACCGTGGATGCCACGGCCGGGCCTTTCCGCCGCCTGGTAGCGCGCACCGCACGGGACACCGCACGGAGCGCGCCGAGAGCTGTCCTCTCGCGCAGGACCGTGGTAGATGCCGTGCCGGCCGCCTTGTGTCGCGCGACCGCGGCCGCCGTGCGGTCGCGCCAGCCCTGCATCAGGCAGAGTTGGTTCGGTCAGAAAAATGGGAAATAACGAGGTTACTTCCCCTTCAGCGTACCGGGTGTCCCCAGCCAGCCCGCAAGCTTGCCTCCCTCGCTCACGGCCCGCAGCCGTTTCTCCGCCGCGTCGCGCACCGGGTCGGTGGCCACCACCAGCAGCTCGTCGCCCAGGCGCAGCACGGTCGTGGGCCCCGGTACGGAGCTCTTGCCGTCGCGTACGACGAGGGTCACAGCGGCCCCGGCGGGCAGCCGCAGCTCCCCGACCTCCACGCCGTGCATCTTCGACCCCTCGGGGACGGAGACGGACAGCAGATGGCCGCGCAGCCGCTCCAGGGGCGCCGATTCGATGCCCAGGTCCTCCGGCTCCGTCTCGCCCAGCCGCAGCCGCCTGGCGAGCCAGGGCAGCGTCGGGCCCTGCACCAGGGTGTAGACGATCACGAGCACGAAGACGATATTGAAGATCGTCCGGCTGTCGTTCACCCCGGCCACCATGGGGATGGTGGCCAGGACGATCGGCACCGCCCCGCGCAGCCCCGCCCAGGACAGCAGGACCTTCTCCTGCCAGGGCGTACGGAAGGGCGCGGTGCTCAGGAACACCGACACCGGCCGGGCGACCACGGTCAGCACCAGGCCGACGATGAGCGCGGGCAGGATGTCGTCGCCCAGCTCGTGCGGGGTGACGAGCAGGCCGAGCAGGACGAACATGCCGATCTGGGCGATCCAGCCGAGCCCCTCGGCGAAGCCGCGGGTGGCCGGCCAGTGCGGCAGTTTGGCGTTGCCGAGTATCAGCGCGGCCAGATAGACGGCCAGGAAGCCGGAGCCGTGGGCGAGCGCGCCGCCCGCGTAGGCCGCGGTCGCGATGGCCATCACGGCGATCGGGTAGAGGCCGGAGGCGGGCAGGGCGACGTGCCGCAGGCCGTACGCGCCGAGGAAGCCGATCGCGAGGCCGATGGCGGCGCCGATGGCCAGCTCCAGGGCGATGTTGCCGACCAGGACGTACCAGTGGTCGACCGGGCCTGCCGCCGAGAAGGCGACGACGAGGATGACGACGGGGGCGTCGTTGAAGCCCGACTCGGCCTCCAGGACACCCGTCAGCCGGGACGGCAGCGGAACGTTCCGCAGCACGGAGAAGACGGCCGCCGCGTCCGTCGAGGACACCACGGCGCCGATGATCAGGGCCTGCCGCCAGTCCATGCCGGCCAGGTAGTGCGCGGCCGACGCGGTGATGCCGACGCTGAGGGCGACACCGATGGTGGACAGCACGGCGGCCGACGGCAGCGCCGGTCTGACCTCGTGCCACTTCGTGCCGAGGCCGCCCTCGGCGAGGATCACGACCAGTGCGGCATAGCCGATCACCTGGGTCAGGCCGACGTCGTTGAAGTGGACGCCGATGCCGTCCTGCCCGATGGCGACGCCTATGCCCAGATAGATGAGCAGGCTGGGGAGCCCGCTGCGCGAAGAGATCCGTACCGCCGCCACTGCGACGAGCAGCACGAGAGAGCAGATCAGCAGGAGTTCGTTGAGGTGGTGGACAGTCAGGGGCCGGTCCCTTCACGAGTCTTTCCACGGATATCGGCCGAAACGTTCCTCCGGCCGACCGGAACTTCATTTCCTAACCTAATATTTTACGGGTTCTTGACGCGTGATAGCGGCCACAGCGACGTATGTCACTGTCCCGCCGGACTCCGCGTCAGGGCGTCCGGAGCGCTGCGCCTATGGTTGCTTCAGCACTCCAGGACCACCCTGCCCCTCTAAGGACAGCGATGCCCGCCAACAAGACCGGCCCTTCCGGCAAGAAGAAGTCCGGTAAGAAGAAAGGCCGCCGCGCCCGCCTGCTCGTGATCACCCTTGTGCTGCTGCTCGTGGCGGGCGTCGGCTTCGGCGCGTACTGGAGCGTCAGTACGGTCCGCGCCTCCTTCCCGGAGACCAGCGGCACGCTCCAGCTCAAGGGGCTGTCCGGACAGGTGAAGGTCGCGCGCGACGGGAACGGCATCCCGCAGATCTACGCGGACTCCGCCGAGGACCTCTTCCGCGCCCAGGGCTTCGTCCAGGCGCAGGACCGGTTCTGGGAGATGGACGTCCGCAGGCATCTGACGGCGGGCCGCCTCTCCGAGATGTTCGGCGAGGGGCAGGTGGAGACCGACGCCTTCGTCCGCACGATGGGGTGGCGGAAGGTCGCGCAGGAGGAGTACGACACCAAGCTGTCGGCGAGCACCAAGAAGGCCCTCCAGGCGTACTCCGACGGAGTCAACGCCTACCTCAAGGACCACCAGGGCAAGTCGCTGTCCGTCGAGTACGCGGCCCTGTCGTTCAAGAACGACTACAAGCCCGAGCCGTGGACGCCGGTCGACTCCGTCGCCTGGCTGAAGGCCATGGCCTGGGACCTGCGCGGCAACATGCAGGACGAGATCGACCGCTCGCTCGCCGCGACCCGGCTGAGCCCCAAGCAGATCGACCAGCTCTACCCCGCCTACCCGTACGACCGGAACAAGCCGATCGTCGACGGCGGTGCGATCGACCCGCTCAAGAAGGCGTTCGACCCCACGGCCACACCGTCCGAGAGCACGCAGACCGGCGGCACGACCGGCGCGACCGGCACGGGGGGCACGGGGGGCACGACCGGCAAGCCGGGCGGTGCGACCACGGGGGGCGCCAACGGCACCACCGGCGGCGTCGGCGGCGCGAACGGTGCCACCGGCGGGACCACCGGCGGCGCGGGCTCGGCCAACCCCACCACCGGCGGCAGCGCCGGCGGCGGGCTGCGCAGCGGCCTGTCCTCGCTCTCCAACACCCTCGACAAGATCCCGGCGCTGCTCGGCCCCTCCGGCAACGGCATCGGGTCCAACTCCTGGGTCGTCTCCGGGAAGTACACGACCACCGGCAAGCCGCTGCTGGCCAACGACCCGCACCTGGCGCCCCAGATGCCCTCGCTCTGGTACCAGATGGGCCTGCACTGCACGAAGGTCAGCGCCGCCTGCCCGTACGACGTGGCCGGCTACACCTTCTCCGGCATGCCGGGCGTGGTCATCGGCCACAACCAGAACATCGCCTGGGGCATGACCAACATGGGTGCCGACGTCTCCGACCTCTACCTGGAGAAGGTCACCGCCGGCACCTACCTCTACGACGGCAAGCAGGTCCCCTTCACCACCCGCAAGGAGACCATCAAGGTCGCGGGCGGCAAGAGCCGTGATTTCACCATCCGCTCCACCAACAGCGGACCGGTGGTCTCCGACCGCAACGACGAGCTGGGCAAGGTCGGCCAGGACGCGCCCGTGCAGGACCCCGCGCCCGACCGCGCCGAGGGCTACGCCGTGTCGCTGCGCTGGACGGCGCTCGACGCCGGCAAGAGCATGGACGCCCTGCTGGACCTGGACAAGGCCAAGGACTTCAAGGACTTCCAGAAGGCCGCCGCCGAGTTCGAGGTGCCCTCGCAGAACCTCGTCTACGCCGACACCGAGGGCAACATCGGCTACCAGGCGCCCGGCCGCATCCCCGTCCGCAAGGGCGACGGCCGCTACCCCGCGCCCGGCTGGGACCCGGCCTACAAGTGGACCGGCACCATCCCGCAGGCCGAGCTGCCCTGGGACTACAACCCCAAGCGCGGCTACATCGTGACCGCCAACCAGGCCGTCGCCGACAAGAAGTACCCCTACCAGCTGACCTCGGACTGGGGCTACGGCGCCCGCAGCCAGCGCATCAACGACCTCATCCAGTCGAAGATCAAGGACGGGGGCAAGATCTCGACGGACGACATGCAGAAGATGCAGATGGACAACACCAGCGAGATCGCCAAGCTGCTGACCCCCTACCTGCTGAAGATCGACCTCAAGGGCGACAACGAGCGCGAGACGAAGTACGTCCGCGAGGCGCAGAAGCTCCTTGAGGGCTGGGACTACACCCAGGAGGCCGACTCCGCGGCCGCCGCGTACTTCAACGCCGTGTGGCGCAACACCCTCAAGCTCTCCTTCGGCAACAAGCTGCCCAAGGAGCTGCGGGTCAAGGACCAGTGCCTGCGGGTCCGCCCGGCCAACGACTCCGGGCCGCAGGAGGACCTCGACGGCAACACCCGGCTCGTCACCGAGTGCGGCGAGCGCGACCCGGACTCGGCGCAGCCGGACGGCGGCGACCGCTGGTTCGAGGTCGTCCGCAACATCCTCGACAAGCCGGACGACGCGTGGTGGAAGACCAACGGCACCCGCGCCAACCCCGACGCCGGCGCGCACAACCGTGACGAGCTGCTGGCCCAGGCCATGAAGGACGCCCGCATGGAGCTCACCTCCAAGCTGGGCAAGGACGTCAACTCCTGGAGCTGGGGCCGCCTCCACCAGCTGAACCTCAAGAACCAGACGCTCGGCAAGGACGGCCCCGCCATCGTGCGCTGGCTGCTCAACCGCGGCCCCTGGAACCTCGCCGGCGGCGAGGCCGCGGTCAACGCGGCCGGCTGGAACGCGGCGGGCGGCTACGACGTCATCTGGGTGCCGTCGATGCGCATGGTCGTCAACCTCGGCGATCTCGACAAGTCGCGGTGGATCAACCTCACGGGGGCGTCCGGGCACGCGTACAACGCGCACTACTACGACCAGACCGACAAGTGGGCGAAGGGCGAGCTTCTCCCCTGGGCGTACAGCGCGGACGCGGTGAAGAAGGCGACGGACGCGGAACTCACGCTGAAGCCGTAGCGCTGGGCGGACGGGCTGGATTCGGCTGACCTCAGCCAAATCCAGCCCGTCCGGCGTTTGAGGACAACGCGCGAAGCGTGTTGCGGGGTCTGGGGCGAAGCCCCAGTTTCGGGAAGGGGCGGGGCTGGGGAAAAAAACCGCCGGAGGCCCTACCGCGCACCCAGGAAGCGGCGCACGCCGGACGGGGTCACCGCCGCGTCCACCGGCTGATCGTGCGGCTCCGCGGGGACCTCGGCCACCACCTCCGAGTCGTACAGCAGGACCACCCGCGCCGGAGTCCGCCCGGAGAGACGGGCCAGCACCCGGTCGTAGGACCCCCCGCCCCGCCCCAGCCGCAGGCCGCGGACGTCCACCGCCAGCCCCGGCAGCAGCACCGCGTCCGCCCCCGTCACAGCGTGCACGCCGAGGCGTTCGCCGTCCGGCTCCAGGAGGCCGCGGGAGGCGCGTACGAGGTGGCCGGGGCCGTCGTAGCGGGCCCAGTCGAGATCGTTGTCGGGCAGCAGGACCGGCAGGAGGACGCGTACGCCCCGCTCGCGCAGGGCGTCCAGCAGGGCGCGGGTCCCCGGCTCGCTCCCCACGGAGACGTAGGCGGCCACCGTTCCGGCCTCCGCGAGCTCCGGGAGACCGAGTGCGCGGCGGGCCAGGGCGGCCTCCGCGACCGCGCGGTCATCTATGGTCAACCCTGCTCTCACCGCAAGGAAAGACCGCCGCAACTCGGCCTTGTCACCCTCGTTTTTGATCACTGTTCGTACAAACTCCCTGTCTCGGGTCATACTCGGTGGAGCCTCATCTTCCGCACAATCTCAACCGTTAGTGTTCGGCCCATGACTCATTCGCGTTCTCGGATCAGCAAGGCTGTCATCCCTGCCGCCGGTCTCGGCACCCGCTTCCTGCCGGCGACCAAGGCCACGCCCAAGGAGATGCTGCCGGTCGTCGACAAGCCGGCGATCCAGTACGTGGTGGAAGAGGCCGTCCTCGCCGGCCTGTCGGACGTCCTCATGATCACAGGACGCAACAAGCGGCCGCTGGAGGACCACTTCGACCGCAATTACGAGCTGGAGGAGGCCCTGCGGCGCAAGGGCGACGAGTCCCGGCTCGCGCGGGTGCAGGAGTCCAGCGACCTGGCCACGATGCACTACGTCCGCCAGGGCGACCCCCGGGGTCTGGGGCACGCCGTGCTGTGCGCGGCCCCGCACGTGGGCAACGAGCCCTTCGCCGTCCTCCTGGGCGACGACCTCATCGACGCCCGCGACCCCCTGCTGTCGCGCATGGTCGACATCCAGCGCAAGCACGGCGGCAGCGTGATCGCCCTCATGGAGGTCGACCCCTCGCAGGTCCACCTCTACGGCTGCGCGGCCGTCAAGCCCACCGACGTCGAGGACGTCGTGGAGATCACCGGCCTGGTGGAGAAGCCCGAGCCCGCCGAGGCGCCCAGCAACTACGCCGTCATCGGCCGCTACGTCCTCGACCCGGCCGTCTTCGACGTCCTGCGCGAGACCGAGCCCGGCCGCGGCGGCGAGATCCAGCTCACCGACGCCCTCCAGGCCCTCGCGGCCGAGCCGGGGCTCGGCGGCCCCGTGCACGGCGTGGTCTTCAAGGGCCGCCGCTACGACACCGGTGACCGCGGTGACTATCTGCGTGCCATTGTCAGACTGGCATGCGAGCGTGAAGATCTAGGACCGGACTTCCGTGCCTGGCTTCGCCGTTACGTCACCGAGGAGATGTAGCACCTTGAGCAGAACCGCCGACACATCCGCCGCCGGCACGTCCCCTGACACGGCCGCGGTCGAGGAGCGCCTCTGGTCGGTGGACGAGCATCTCGACGACGTCCTGGGCCGGATCCGGCCGCTGGAGCCGATCGAGCTGCAACTGCTGGACGCCCAGGGCTGCGTGCTCGTCGAGGACGTCACCGTGCCCGCCGCCCTGCCACCCTTCGACAACAGCTCCATGGACGGCTACGCGGTCCGCACGGCGGATGTCGAGGGCGCGAGCGCCGAGTTCCCCGCGGTGCTCACCGTGATCGGTGACGTGGCCGCGGGGAGCGGCGAACTCCCCACTGTGGGGCCCGGCGAGGCCGCCCGCATCATGACCGGTGCCCCGCTGCCGCCGGGCGCCGAGGCCGTCGTGCCGGTGGAGTGGACCGACGGGGGCACCGGTGGCGGGCCCGCCACCACCATGGCCGCGCACAGCGCGGCGCCCGAAGGCGCCGCCGGCGAGGTCCGCGTCCACCGGCCCGTCGCCGCCCGCGCCCACGTGCGCGCCCGCGGCAGCGACGTCGCCGCCGGATCCCTGGCCCTGCGCTCCGGTACGGTCCTCGGCCCGCCCCAGATCGGCCTGCTCGCCGCGATCGGCCGGGCCACCGTGCGGGTGCGGCCCCGCCCCCGCGTCGTCGTCATGTCGACCGGCAGCGAGCTCGTCCAGCCGGGCACGGAGCTGGCCCCCGGCCGCATCCACGACTCCAACAGCTTCGTCCTCACCGCCTGCGCCCGTGACGCCGGTGCCATCGCCTATCGCGTCGGCGCCGTCGACGACGACGCCGAGACGCTGCGCTCCACCCTGGAGGACCAGCTCATCCGCGCCGACATGGTCGTCACCAGCGGCGGCGTCAGCGTCGGTGCCTACGACGTGGTCAAGGAGGCGCTCTCCGAGCTGGCCGGCGACGAGGGCAGCGTCTCCTTCCGCACGCTGGCCATGCAGCCGGGCAAGCCGCAGGGCTTCGGCCGTATCGGCCCCGACCGCGTCCCGCTGCTGGCCCTGCCGGGCAACCCCGTCAGCTCGTACGTTTCCTTCGAGCTCTTCGCCCGGCCCGCGATCCGCGCCCTGATGGGGCTCGAACCCCACGACCGCGCAACCGTGCGCGCCGTGTGCGCCGAGGGCGTCGCCTCCTCCCCGGCGGGCCGCCGCCAGTTCCTGCGCGCCCGGTACGAGGACGGCACGGTCGAGGTCGTCGGCGGTGCCGGGTCCCATCTGGTGAAGGCCCTCGCGGACGCCAACGCCCTCATAGTCGTCCCGGAGGACACCACCTCCGTGGAGGCGGGCACCGAGCTCGACGTGATCCTCCTCGACTGACCGGACCTGCACCGATCCGCCGCCCGCGCTGCCCGATACGGTGTCTGCCCGAACGGACCGGACCAGGAGAACGATGAGCAGCGCCCAGGACCCCCTTCCGCGGCCGACAGGCCTCACCCACCTCGACAGCGCGGGCGCGGCCCGGATGGTCGACGTCTCCGCCAAGGACGTCACCACCCGCACCGCGCGGGCGAGCGGCCGGGTGCTCGTCTCGCCCCGCGTCGTGGAGCTGCTGCGGGGTGAGGGCGTCCCCAAGGGCGACGCGCTCGCCACCGCCCGCATCGCGGGCATCATGGGGGCCAAGCGCACCCCCGAGCTGATCCCGCTCTGCCACCCGCTGGCCGTCTCGGGCGTCAAGGTCGACCTGACCGTCGACGACGACGCCGTCGGGATCCTCGCCACGGTGAAGACCACCGACCGCACGGGCGTGGAGATGGAGGCCCTGACCGCCGTCACGGTGGCCGCCCTCACGCTCGTCGACATGGTCAAGGCGGTCGACAAGGGCGCCGTGATCACGGACGTCCGGGTGGAGGAGAAGACCGGCGGCAAGTCGGGCCCGTGGACCCGGGCGGAGCGGGAAGGGGCGGGGGAGTGACGGACGCGCACGCGGGCGCCGGACGCACCGCGCCGGAGGGCCGCCGGGCCCTCGTCGTGACCGCCTCCAACCGTGCCGCCGCCGGGGTCTACGCCGACCGCGGCGGCCCGCTGCTGGTCGCCGGTCTTGAAGCCCTCGGGTTCGCCGTGGACGGCCCGCGGGTGGTCCCCGACGGCGACCCCGTCGAGGCCGCACTGCGGGACGCCGTGCGGGAGGCGTACGACGTGGTGCTGACCACCGGCGGCACCGGCATCTCGCCCACCGACCGTACCCCCGAGGCCACCCGCCGCGTCCTCGACCGCGAGATCCCCGGCATCCCCGAGGCCATCCGGGCGGAGGGGCTGGCGAAGGTCGCCACGGCCGCGCTCTCCCGGGGCCTCGCCGGGGTCGCGGGCCACACCCTGATCGTGAACCTGCCCGGCTCCACCGGCGGCGTCCGCGACGGGCTGGCCGTACTGGAGCGGATCCTCCTCCACGCCGTGGATCAGCTCCACGGCGGCGATCACCCCGGCGGCCATCCCGGCGGATACTCCGGCGGGGGAGACGCGGACGGCGCGCCCCGGCCGCCGCGCCCGCCCGCGGACGGCCCCCGGACGCCCGCATGAGCGCCTGGCCCGCCGAGCTGCGGGACGGCGATGTCCTCCTGCGGCCGATCAAGCTGCGCGACCAGCACGCCTGGCGCGAGGTCAACCGCCGCAACCGCGACTGGCTGCGCCCCTGGGAGGCCACGATCCCGCCGCCCCCGCCGGGCGGCCCGGTCACCCAGCGCCCCACCTTCCGGCAGATGGTCCGCCACCTGCGGGCCGAGGCGCACGCGGGGCGGATGCTGCCCTTCGTCATCGAGTACCAGGGGCGGCTGGCCGGTCAGCTGACCGTGGCGGGCATCACCTGGGGCTCGATGTGCTCGGCCCACATCGGCTACTGGGTCGACGCGGCCGTCGCGGGCCGGGGCGTCATGCCGACCGCCGTCGCGCTCGCCGTCGACCACTGCTTCCACCGCATCGGGCTGCACCGGGTCGAGGTGTGCATCCGGCCGGAGAACCTCCCCAGCCGGCGGGTGGTGGAGAAGCTCGACTTCCGGGAGGAGGGCCTGCGCCCCGGTTACCTCCACATCGACGGCGCCTGGCGCGATCACCTCGTCTACGCCCTGACCGCCGAGGAGGTCCCGGGCGGGCTGCTGGCGCACTGGCACCGGTCCCGGCCCAGCACCTCTCACAAATAAAATAAACGTTCGAATTTGACTGCCAATTGACAGTATTCGAGAAGTTCCGGTCCCAACAATCACAAAAAAAGTTCGAGATATCAGCCGGATCGTGCGACACACCGGGCCAATTGGCGGAATCCCTCGCGTGCACCCCTCTACGGTGTGAAGTGTGAGCAGCAGTGGCCTCATCTACGCAGTCATCGTCGGGGCCTGGGCCGCCTATCTGGTGCCGATGTGGCTCCGCAGGCAGGACGAGCTCAACGAAGCCCGTCCGACGGAACGCTTCAGCACCGCCATCCGGCTGCTGTCCGGACGGGCGGGCATGGAGCGCCGTTACGCCAAGGGTCTGGAAGGGCGCGCGACCGACGACGCGCCGGACCCCGGCGAGCCCGCGGACGCCCGCGGGCCCGAGCCGGAAGCGCCGACCGAGACGGTCGACGTCCGGCCCTTCGGCGCGCCCGCGCACCAGTCGGCCGGCGCGCCCCCCGGGGTGCCGCACCCCTCCCTGTCGGCCGCCGAGCGCGCCCGGCGCTCGAAGGTCCTCGCGCGCCGCCGCCGCACCACGGTGGTGCTCTTCCTCGCCTTCACGCTCGGCGCGGTCGTCGCGGGCGTCGGCGGGCTGGCGTTCCTGTGGGCCCCGGCCCTGCCCGCCCTGCTGCTCAGCGCGTACATCGTCTATCTGCGCACGCAGGAACGGCGCCGGTTCGTCTTCACCATGGACCAGCGCCGTGCCGAACTCGCCGCGCAGCGGCTCCGCGAGGGCCGCCCCCGCCCTCGCCAGGCGGCGCCGGACCCCGTGACCGCCGCCGCACCTCTTGAGGACACCGTCACCCACCCGGCGCCCGCGCCCGCCCCGCCCGCCGAGCCCTCGGCCACGGCGGGCCGCCGCGCGCTGGTCGAGCAGACCGACCACGCCGAGTGGGTCGACCAGCAGCGCGACCGGGGTGCGGGCGGGGGCTGGGAGCCCGTGCCGGTGCCGCTGCCGACGTACGTCACCGCGCCGGTCGCCCCGCGCGCCGGGGACAGCGTCGACCTCGGCGCCCCGGACACCTGGAGCTCGGCCCGCTCCAGCACCGCCGAACCGACCGGCCGCCGCCCCGCGGACGACCGCCGCTCCGGCCGTGGCCGCCGCCGTCCCCGCGAGCGCGGCCGCACTCCGCTGTTCGACCAGTACGCCGACGACGAGCGTCCGCGCGCCGCCAACGAGTGATCGCCGCACCCCCGCGGCCCGCGCCGCTGACCAGCGGGGGAGCGGATTTCCGAGCACCCGGATGGAGGTGCTAGAGTTTCACTCGTTGCAAGGGCCTGTGGCGCAGTCCGGTAGCGCACCTCGTTCGCATCGAGGGGGTCAGGGGTTCGAATCCCCTCAGGTCCACCGCAACGACTGTTCTTGAGTTCGCTCAGGGAGAGTTGACGAAAAGCCCGCCTGATCGTTCCGATCAGGCGGGCTTTTCGTGTTTCCGGGACTGCTCCCGCTCGCGCTCGAACCGGGCCGGTCCCGTCGGGCAGAACGAAGCTCTGGTATCGCTGCTACGTCGCCAACGCGTACGGCGACGAATGGACTTACGTCCGCACAGCAGGCGCCAGTACGGCGGGCTGGATGTCCGACGACAGCCTCACGCGGCAGAACGGACCCTCGATCCACTGCTGAGCGGACGCGGGCCCGCTTAAAGCCTCGCCGCCACCGCGTGGGCGATTCGTACGATGTCGCCCGACGGTTTCACCGGGTACGCGGGGTGGTCGCGGGTCCAGCGGTCCTCCAGGGTGAACCAGTCGACCGGCTTCGGTTTGCGGTGGCCGGACAGGGCCGTGTCCAGGGAGGTGAAGTACGTCTTCCAGCGCAGCCGGTAGAGGCCGCCGACCAGGCCCGACCACTCGCGGTTGGCGTAGTCGTGCAGCTTGCCCCGGTCGGCCGACGGGCGTGGTCCCCAGGTGGTCAGCAGGGAGACCGCGTCGTACTCCAGGCGGTCGCGCTCGGCCGCCGTCGTGCCCCAGGCACGGGCCTCGGCGATCCAACGGCCCAGCAGGTGGCCGCTGTCGGTGGCCACGGCCTGCTCCAGCAGCGACATCCAGGAGAGCCACTCGCGGGCGAGCTCGCGGAAGCGGGCCCGGTCGCCGGAGTCGAACGCGGCCTTCAGGCGCGGCAGGAGCAGCCGGGCGCGGTTGGCGACGCACTGCCGGGTCACGTCGAGGAGGTCGTAGCGGTAGGCGCTGCTGCGGCGCAGCGAGGGGGCGACGGCGAGCAGCGCGGGCAGGGCGTGTTCGAACTCGGCCGCGTCGTAGCGCAGTTGCCCCGGCGACCAGGCGGCGGCGTGGCTGACGGCGAGGTCGGGGCGGGCGGCGAAGAGGCTGTCGGCGGGCTCGCTCCAGCCGTCCGTGCGGCTGGTGCCGTAGGCGGTGCGCCGCAGGACGTCCCAGGCGCGTACGGCGTGGGCGTCGGCGGCGCCGTAGCGGTAGCGGGGCCACTCCTCGAACCAGGACGGCAGGTCCACCGGGCCGTCCGTCCAGGGCAGGTCGCCGAAGAGGGCGAGGGCCGCGGGGTTGTTGTCGGCGGCTTCGGGCATCAGGGCGATGCCGCGCAGGGCGCTGCCCTTCTTGGTGCGCCACCGGTCGTAGAGCGTCGCCCAGTCACGGGTGTTGGCGCCCATCGCGGTGTGGCCGCCGAAGTTCCAGATCGACCCGAAGGCGTACGGCGTGCCGCGCCAGTCGGCCTCCCGGTCGGTGACGTTGCCGTAGTGGTCGCTGAGGCCGTCGAGGATCAGCATCCGGGACCTGTCGACGGCGTCGAGGATCTCGCGGCGCGGGTTGCTCTGCCAGCCGAGGATGGCCCAGGTGGCGTCCGGGTGGGCGGCGCGCAGGGCCTTCTCGACGGCCCGCGCGGCGGTGCCCACGGGGACGTTCCCGGGATCGCCGCCCTCGTGCAGCAGGTCCATCTTGTACATCGACGTCGGCCCGAACAGCTCCCGCTGCACCCCGTAGAAGGTCCGCGCGACCCGGCCGAAGTGCGCGGTGCGCGGATCGAGCCAGTCGGGCCGCCGGAAGCCGCCCCAGTCGCCCTGCGGGACCGTGCGCGCACCGGGGTTGCGCCGGGTGAAGCCGGGCGGCACGGTGCCGAAATAGCCCGGCAGGACGGGCGTCATGCCCAGCTCGCGCAGCCTGCGCACGATCTTCCGGGCCAGGGCCACGCGCCGTTCCAGCAGCGCGCGGGAGACGGGCCCGCCGAAGGAGGCCATGTTCTGGAGCAGCCACCACGGCTGGTGGGCGGGGGCGGGCAGCCACTCGCGCAGTTCGGTGTCGCTGTAGCCGTACTCCGCGAACGTCCGGTGGTAGACGGCGTCGGCGCCCGCGTAGACCAGCACCTCGTTGAATCCGTGCAGCGCCAGCACATCGATTTCGCGCTCCCAGTAGTCCCACCCCTTGTACGGCCCGGCGTAGCCGTCGTTGGTGTCGTTGAGGACGAAGCGGTGCGCGACGTTCGCGGCCTTGGCCAAAGGGGTACGGACGCCGGGTAGGCGGTCGGGGAGGGCGGTCTGCGCACCGTTCCAGGAGAAGTGGGCGTGGGCCGTGTGTCTGAGATACCAGTGGAATCCGGTCAGTTGCACCGCCGGGGTGCTGCCCTCCACCAGGAGCGCGCCCGGTCCGCCGGAGACCCGGAAGACGTCCGCGCCGCCCTTGCGGGGCACCGTGCGGAAGGTGACCTGGGAGTGGTGGCGGGGCAGCAGCCGCGCGAGTGCGGCGGCGGCACCGGCGGCACCGGAAGCGCTGCCGGCCGCGGCCGCCGGCCCGGCCGCACCGAGCGCGGCGGATCCGGCGAGTGCGCACAGGAGCGTACGACGGGCGACATGCATGAGTGACCTCCACCGTGACACCGCGGCGACCGGACCGGACCACTTGAGCCCGGTGATCCTACGAGCTGACAAGCGACATCGGGCAAGGGCGCGGTCGGCAAACCAGCCAGGCCGGTTACATTTGGCCCGAATGGCCTCACCGGACGGCCCTGACCTGCTAGAGCCCGTCCGGAGCCCGGGGACGCTCCCCACCCGCAGCACCGCCCACAAGATCCGCGGACCCGGCCCAGGCCGTCTCCGCCCGACCGGCCTGAGGAGACTCGTGCGCACGCTGCGAACGCCGATCGCGACCCTCGGCGCCCTGGCCCTCGCCCTGGGGCTGCTGGGCGCGCTGTGCGGCTGCGCGGAACCGGACGGGCTCAAGGTGGAGGGCCCCGCGCCGAGCCCCTCGCCGGGCACCGGCACGGTCTACGTCTCCGAGGGCGCGGGCCGGCCGCCGCTGCGCAGCCCCGCCACGTTCACCGCCTCCGGCACCGTCCGCCTCACCGGGCTGCGCTGGAGCAGCTGGGGCGGGTCGACCGCCGAGGGCACCGGCAAGGTCGGCGGCGCCTGGTGCGCGCCCGGCTGCGCCACCGTGCCGTACGACGCCAGGGTCACGCTCGGCGGCCTCGTGCGGCAGGACCGGTCCGCCTACTACAGCCGCGCCACGGTCGACGTCGAGGGCCTGCCGTCCGAGCAGCGGGCGGAGCTGCGCGACCTGCGGCTCCACATACCCAAGCGTTAGCCGCCGAGGAGCCTTCAGCCATGGGACTGCGTACGAAGATCGGCGTGGCCATCACCGCCACCGCCGCCCTGGTCGCCGTCATCATGGGCCTCGTCGTGCACCACCGCACCGCCCGGACCCAGCTCGACACCGCGCGCGACTCCCTCGACTCCCGGCTCGGCGCCGCCGTCGAGGACCACGCCGCGGGCTTCGACCGGCCCCACACCCTGATCAACCCCGCCGGGATACCCGGGCCGCTGCGGAAGGCCGTCGACAGGGGCAAGCGCGCCACCTATCTGGACCGCAGCGGCCCCGAACCGACGCTCTGGGCGGGCAGCCGCCTCGGCAACGATGTCATCGTCCTCAAGCACCCCTACACCCGGCAGATGCGCAACCTCCAGGACCTCGACGAGGTGCTCTGGCTGGCCGGCGGCCTCGGCACCGCCTTCGCCTGCGTCGTCGGCGTGGGCCTCGCGACCGTGGCCGGCCGCCGCCTCAACGCCTCCGCCCGCACCGCCGAGCGCATCGCCGACGGCGACCTCACCGCCCGTCTCGGACCCAGGGGCGGCAAGGACGAGATCGCCCGGCTGATCGTCGCGGTCAACACCATGGCCGACGCCCTCGCCGCCCGCCTCCAGGCCGAACGCGAAGTGACCTCGAACATCGCGCACGAACTGCGCACGCCCGTGGCCGGCCTCGTGACCGCCGCCGCGCTGCTGCCGCCCGGCCGCCCCGCCGACATGGTCAGCGAACGCGCCCGGCGGCTGAGCGGGCTCATGGAGGACGTCCTGGAGGTCGCCCGCCTCGACGGCTCCACCGAGCACGCGGAGACCGACGTACGGGCGCTCGGCGAGCTCACCCGCCGGGCGGTGCGCGCCACCGCCGTCCCCGAAGGCGCCGTGGTCGAGGTGCGCGTCCTGCGCGAGGGCCTCGTCGAGACCGACGGGCGGCGCGTCGAACGGATCCTCGCCAACCTCGTCACCAACGCCTTCCGGCACGGCGCCGCGCCGGTCGTCGCCGAGGTCGACGGCGCCGTCGTCCGCGTACGCGACAGCGGCCCCGGCTTCCCGCCTCGGCTGCTCAGCGGCGGGCCGCAGCGCTTCCGTACGGGCTCCCGCAGCGGCCTCGGCCTCGGGCTGACCATCGCCGCCGGGCAGGCCCGCGTCCTGGGCGCGCGGCTGACCTTCGCCAACCCCGACGGCGGCGGCGCGGAGGCCGTCCTCGACCTCACCGCGTCCGTGTGCGAGCGGGAGCACGGGGGGAGCCCGTGAGAATGCGGCCCGGCCGGGCAGGCGCAACAGTGGAAGGCACCACCTGAGCCGACGCACGGGAGCGGTCACGATGGACGAGCACGTCCTGTTCATGAATGTCGACGGCCCGCACGACGGGCGGCGCGCCCTCGACGCGCTCCGCCAAGCGCACGCCGACGGCGACATCAAACTGCGCGAGGCCACGGTGATCAGCCGGGACGCGGAGGGCGACCTCGACTTCCCCGACACCGAGGACAACACCGGCACCGCCCGCGGCTTCGCCGTCGGCAGCCTGGTCGGCGGCCTCGTCGGCATCCTCGGCGGCCCGCTCGGCATCATGATCGGCTTCGGCGCGGGCGGCCTCATCGGAGGCGCGCACGACGCGCGCGACGCGACGGCGGCCAACGCCGCCGTCGAGATGCTGGCGGCGGAGGTTCCGCCGGGGAGCACGGTGCTCATCGCGGAGGTGGGGGAGGACCGGGCGGATGTCCTGGATTCGGCGCTGTCGCCGTTCGGGACGGGGCTGGAGCGGTATCCGGCGGAGCGGGTGCGGGAATTGGTGGAGGCGGCGATTGCGGAGCGGCCGTCTGGGGGCGGCTGATCGCCGCCTGCGGCGGGCTTTTCCCCTACCCGCCCCTTCCCGAAACTGGGGCTGCGCCCCAGACCCGGCAACACGGCTTCGCCGCGTTGTCCTCAAACGCCGGACGGGCTGAAACCAGCCCCGGACCTCTGGTCAACCGAGACGCTTCGTGAAGCACCGGCTCTCCGGGGAATTGCGGTACAGGCCGAATTTCCGCTCCGCAGGGACCGGGGCATAGCCGCACGAACCGTAGAGCGCTATCGCCTCCGGCTGCATCGTCCCCGTCTCCAGGACCATCCGCCGCCGGCCGGCCGCCGTCGCGTCCGCCTCCAGGGCGGCCAGTATCCGCCGTGCCAGGCCGCGCCCCCGCGCGCTCCGCACCACGTACATCCGCTTCAGCTCCGCGTCACCGTCCGCGTACCCCTCGTCGTTCGCCTCCTGCGAACGCCAGCCGCCGGTGGCGAGCGGCGTGCCGTCGTCCTCGTACGCGATGAGATATAGGCCACGCGGCGGGTCGAACTGGGCCGGGTCCATGGGGGTGAGATCACCGTCGCCGTAGCGCTCCGCGTACTCCAGCTGCACCTGGTCAGTGAGCTTCACGGCGTCCGGGTGGTCGTAGGCGACGGGAACGATGCGCATTCAACGGATCGTACGGGCGTACGGACGGGTGCGGCAGGCGTGTCGTGGAAGTCGGTATCGTGCCGGAATGCTCACCGTGACCTCCGTGAATGTGAACGGCCTGCGCGCCGCCGCCAAGAAGGGCTTCGTCGACTGGCTGGCCGCCACCGAGGCCGACGTCGTCTGCCTCCAGGAAGTACGCGCGGAGGCCCACCAGCTTCCCGAGGACGTGCGCGAGCCCGCCGGCTGGCACACCGTGCACGCCCCGGCGGCCGCGAAGGGCCGCGCCGGCGTCTCGGTCTACTCCCGGCGCGAGCCGGACGCGGTGCGCGTCGGCTTCGGCTCGGCCGAGTTCGACGGCAGCGGCCGCTACGTGGAGATCGACCTGCCCGGCGTCACGGTCGCCAGCCTCTACCTCCCCTCCGGCGAGGTCGGCACGGAGCGGCAGGACGAGAAGGAACGCTTCATGGCCGAGTTCCTGCCCTACCTCGTCGCGCTGCGCGCGCGGGCGGCAACGGACGGGCGTGAGGTGCTGGTCTGCGGCGACTGGAACATCGCCCACACCGAGGCCGACCTCAAGAACTGGAAGGCCAACCGCAAGAGCGCGGGCTTCCTCCCCGAGGAACGCGCCTGGCTGACCGAGGTCTTCGGGGAGTACGTGGACGTGGTCCGCGCCCTGCACCCCGGCGTCGACGGCCCGTACTCCTGGTGGTCCTACCGGGGCCGCGCCTTCGACAACGACTCGGGCTGGCGCATCGACTACCACGTGGCGACGGCAGGCCTCGCGGAGCGCGCGGTGAAGGCCGTGGTGGAGCGGGCGGCGAGCCATGACCTCCGCTGGTCGGACCACGCGCCGGTGACGGCGGTGTACGAGCTCTAGCCCGACGGGAGGGCAGCGGGGCACGGTTCGAGTGCGTGTCCCGTACGCCCTCGCTCACTGACTGCGCGGCGATAGGCTGCACAAGGCGGACCCCCGCACCAGGAAGCACGGGCCGGACGGATGGAGGGGCACGATGACCACAGCTGCCGTGGGTGAGCCCGGCGTCCCGCCCATGCCGGAGAGAACCCCGAAGGCCCTCCGCGAAGCCATCGCTCAGCACGCCCCCCAGCTGCTGCCCGATTTCGACGCTCACTGGAAGCGGTACGTCGCCGACGCGTACGACATCAGCACCGTGCCCGCCTTCATGGCCCGGTGGTGGGGTGAGTACGCGATTGCCCGCGACCCGCGGCTCGACGCCCATGTCACCGGCCCCGAACACCGCGCCGCCTACGAGTGCACCGACCCCACGGAAGCCAGAGCACTCCTGGAAGAAGCGTCCAACATCCGCCACATGGCAGCCCGCACGGAGCCCGGCCGGTGACCGACGGGTTCATGGGCCCGCCCTGGCAGATGGACTGGACCCTCAAGGCCCAGGCGGCACGCGACGCGCTGCCCGAGCGCGTGCGGAAGATCATCGACGCGGCCCGTGCGGAGCTGGTCACGGCGGACGACCCGTACTTTCGCGGGATCGACGCGGATGCCGGCATGTCCGAGGACATGTTCGTCGAACCCGCCAGGTCCAGCGATCCGAAGGGCCCTCGCATTCTGCACTTCGACTGCGGGCACGGCTGGTTGAAGTACACGTTCGTGCGGCGGACCGAAGACCCGCAGATCGTTTGTGGAAGAGGTCTTCTGGCAGTGACCGGTCCGTACCCGGACCGGTGAGCGCTTCCGTGAGATGCGCCCCGCCTCACCCCTCCCCCTCTCCCAGCCACTCCGCCAGTTCCGCCCGTACCCGTCGGTCCATCGCCAGTGACACCTCCGCCTCCACCACCGCCCGTGCGATCGGGCGGAGGCGGTCCAAGGCCTCTGTCACCCGGGGGAGTTCCTCGGGTGCCGCGTCGGAGAGGACGTGCGCGCGGATCAGGGCCGTGAGCGTCTCGGCGAGCGCGTCCGCGTGGGCGCGGATCTCGCGGCCTGCGGAGAGGATCGCCGGGAGGGGGACGCCGTGCCGGATCAGGGCCGTGGAGGCGTCGAGGAGGCGGCGGCTGACGTGGACGAGTTCGTCGCCGTCGACGGTGAGATAGCCGATGTCTAGGGAGGCGGCGAGGTTCTCCGGGGTGACCTCGCCCTCGAAGTGGCCGGCCAGTTCCTCGGGGGTGAGCCGCACCGGGGTCTCCTCGGACCAGGGCGTGCCCAGCGCGCCGCCCAGGCCCGGGAGTTCACCGGCGCGGCGCCCGTCCTCGAAGGCGGTGAGCAGCTCCGCGATCCCGCCGAGGGTGTGCCCCCGCTCCAGCAGCGCGCCGATCGTGCGCAGTCGCGCGAGGTGGTGGGGGCCGTACCAGGCGATGCGGCCCTCGCGGCGCGGCGCGGGGACCAGCTTCTTCTCGCGGTAGAAGCGGAGGGTCCGCACGGTGATGCCGGCGGCCTCGGCCAGCTCCGCCGTACGGTATGCGCGTCGCGCGCTGTCGTCCGTGGTCACGCGGGCAGCCTAAGCCGTGTCCGGCGGGCACTTGCCGGGCTGCGGAGGGTTCGCCGCCACCGCGCCCCGGCCACCCCTGACCCACGGTAACTTCCTTGCCCCGCACCCCTATCGCTCGCGCGGGCGCTACCTTACGCTCGCGACTGTGCCAGTGAACGCTGGCGCGGTGGAGCGGCTTCGGGAGGCGGCGGTATGGCCGAGCACGAGCGCCAGCGCGAGCACGTACGGGTGGCGGTGATCGGGTCCGGATTCGGCGGGCTGGGCGCGGCGGTGCGGCTCCGCCGCGAGGGCATCACCGACTTCGTGGTCCTGGAGCGCGCCGGCTCCGTCGGCGGCACCTGGCGGGACAACACCTACCCCGGCTGTGCCTGCGACGTGCCCTCGCACCTCTACTCCTTCTCCTTCGCCCCCAACCCCGCCTGGCCGCGCAACTTCTCCGGTCAGCCCCACATCCGCGCCTATCTGGAGCGGGTCACCGACACCTTCGGCATCCGGCCCCACCTGCGCTTCGACTCCCAGGTGCGGGGCATGCGCTGGGACGCCGGCCGCCTGCTGTGGGAGCTCGACACCGCCTCCGGCCCGCTCACCGCCGACGTCGTGGTCTCCGCGGCCGGCCCGCTCTCCGAGCCGAGGATCCCCGACGTGCCGGGCCTGGACACCTTCCCCGGCAAGGTCTTCCACTCCTCCCGCTGGGACCACGACTACGACCTGCGGGGCAAGCGCGTCGCCGTGGTCGGCACGGGCGCCTCGGCCATCCAGATCGTGCCCGAGATCCAGCCGGACGTGACGAGGCTGACGCTCTTCCAGCGCACCCCGGCCTGGGTCGTGCCGCGCGCCGACCGCCCGATCACCAGAGCCGAGAAGTGGCTGCACGCCAAGGTCCCCGCGACCCGCGTACTGCGCCGCGGAACGCTGTGGGGGATAAGGGAGTTACAGGTCGGCCTGTTCACCAAGCGGCCGTCCGAACTCCGCTTCTTGGAGCGGCTCGCGGCCTCCCACCTGCGCAAGGCCGTCGAGGACCCGGCGCTGCGGGAGGCCCTGACCCCCCGCTACCGCATCGGCTGCAAGCGCATCCTGCTCTCCAACGACTACTACCCCGCGCTCACCCGCCCCAACGTGGACGTGGTGACGTCCGGGCTCGCCGAGGTGCGCGGCTCCACGCTGGTCGCCGCCGACGGCACCGAGACCGAGGCCGACGCGATCGTCTTCGGCACCGGCTTCCGGGTCACGGACCAGCCCATCGGCAAGCTGGTCACCGGCGCCGACGGCCGTAAGCTCGCCGAGGCGTGGCAGGACGGCATGGCCGCGCTGCGCGGCGCCACCGTCGCAGGGTTCCCCAACTTCATGACGATCATCGGCCCCAACACGGGCCTCGGCAACGGCTCGATGGTCTTCATCATCGAGTCGCAGCTGAACTACCTCGTCGACTACATGCGGCAGTTGGAGATCCTCGGCGGCCCCTCGCACAAGGTGGCGCTCGACGCCCGCCCGTCCGCGGTGGGAGCCTGGAACCGCAGGCTCCAGGCACGGCTGGAGCGTTCGGTCTGGAACACCGGGTGCGACAGCTGGTACCTCGACGCGGCCGGCCGCAACACCACCGTCTGGCCCGGCTCCACCACCGAATTCCGCAAGGTCACCCGACAGGTGGACCTCATGGAGTACCAAGTGATGCGCGTCCCCGACACCGCCGGCCGCACCCGTGCCGTCGCGGAGGCCGCCCGATGAGCCGTGTGCCGCTGGACGGCCAGGTCGCCGTCGTCACCGGCGCCGCGCGCGGCATCGGCGCCCGACTGGCCCGCAAACTCTCGGCCCGCGGCGCCCGGGTCGCGCTGGTGGGCCTGGAGGAGGGCGAGCTGCGCCGCGTCGCCGGCTCGCTCCACGAGGACGCCGCGCACTGGTACGCCGACGTCACCGACCACGAGGCGATGACGTCGGTGGCCCACGAGGTCAAGGCCCGCTTCGGCAAGGTGGACATCGTGGTCGCCAACGCCGGGGTCGCCACCGGCGGCCCGCTGGAGGGCTCCGACCCCGGCTCCTGGCGGCGCGTCGTCGAGGTCAACCTCGTCGGCAGCGCCGTCACCGGCCGCGCCTTCCTGCCCGCACTCGCCGAGAGCCGCGGCTATCTGCTCCAGATCGCGTCGTTCGCGGCGATCAGCCCGGCACCGATGATGACGGCGTACTGCGCGTCGAAGGCGGGCGTCGAGGCGTACGCGCACTGCCTGCGCGCCGAGGTCGGCCACCGGGGCGTACGGGTCGGCGTCGGCTATCTGAGCTGGACGGACACCGACATGGTGCGCGGGGCCGACGAGGATCCGGCGATGCGGAAGGCACGTGAGCGGCTGCCGTGGCCCGCGAACCGCACCTACCCCCTCGGCCCGGCCGTCGACCGGCTGGTCGCGGGCATCGAACGGCGCTCCGCGCACGTCTACGGGCAGGGGTGGCTGCGTGCGACGCAGCCCGTGCGCGGCCTGCTGCCCGCGCTGATCGCCGTGGGCGCCCGCCGCGAGATGCGCCGCCTCGCACCCGAACTGTCGGGCAGGCGCGCGGGACTTGTGGGCGCCGGGGGAGCGGCCGACGAGAAGGCGCGGGCCGGGGGTAGCGGAGGGTAGTCGCACGATGTGCGGCCCGTGAGGGCGCGTGCCACGCTGTTCCGGGGGCGGTTCGGCGCCCTCCCACACCCCCCACGAGGAGTGAACAGCATGGGCATCAAGGACGAGATGCAGGCCAAGGCCCAGCAGGCCAAGCAGAAGATGCAGGGCAAGCAGGACGAGGCGAAGCAGCGCGGCCAGAGCGAGCAGGAGCGCCTGCGCCGGCGCGCGGAGCAGGCCAGGCAGCAGGGGCAGCAGTCCTTCGACGACATCCAGGACGACGACATCACCTGACGCTTGCGCTGTGCGGGGCGGGTCCGGGCTCAGCCACGGACCCGCTTTCGGCTTTGCCGCCTGCGGCGGGCTTGTTCCCCAGCCCCGCCCCTTCCCGGAACCGGGGGCAAGCCCCCAGACCCCCGAAGCACGCTTCGCGCGCTGTCCTCAAACGCCGGACGGGCTGAATTTCGCTGGTTACGGTCCGCGAAACCTACTTCGAGGACGACGAGGGCCACACCGCCGTCGTCACCCAGG
>NZ_JBFBBD010000094.1:0-25247 GCF_040689515.1 Streptomyces sp. NPDC051173 | reverse complement strand
GCCGGGGGCCTGGGGCACGCGCCCCCGCGCGGCGGAGCCGCACATCAGACGCAGCCGGGAAGGGGCGGGGCTGGGGAAAAGCCCGCCGCAGGCGCGAAGCCACGGATCCCCCGCCCCAAGGCCGCCGCCTAACGACGCGAGCGCGCCTTGAACGCCGCCTTCCGCGCTTCCTTCGCCGTCTTCTTGTCCGGGTGCAGGCGGCCCATCGCCTCCAGGACGTCCGCCGTCGCCGGGTGGTCCACCCGCCACGCCGAGTCGAAGAAGCCGCTGTGCCGGCCCACCAGGTCCGTCACCAGGTCGCGCAGCTCGTCCGAGTCGCCGTCGGCCGCCAGCTGCGCGGCGATCGTGTCGACGGTCAGCCAGAAGACCATCGTCTCGTCGGGCTCGGGGATGTCCGCCGCGCCGTGCTCGGCGAGCCAGACCCGGGCGAGGCCGCCGAGCTCGGGGTCGTCGAGGACCTCGCGCAGCGCGGGCTCCGCCTCCGGGCCGAGGAGGGAGAGGGTCTGCTGGCAGGACAGCCGGCGGCGCGGCGCCTCGTCGTCCGCCCCGCGCGCGGCGGCGACCAGCTCACGGGCGGCGTCGAGCGGCGCGCGGCGGGCCAGCCACAGCTCCGTCTCGGCGCGGGCGGCCGCGCCGGGGTGGCCGGGGAGCGCGGCGAGGAGGACGTCGGCGCTCTCCTCGGCCAGGTCGCCGACGACCGGGGCGTCGATCCCGGCGTCGAGCATCCGGGTGCGTACGGCGTGGACGCCGAGCGGGGTGAGGGTGACCAGCCCGTAGCGGCTGACGTCCTCGTCCTCGGGGCTGTCGGAGTCGACTCCGTCGACGGACTCGCGGATGTGCCCCTCGCCGTCGACCTCCTCGATGAGGGCCTCGTCGACCGGCTGGTAGGCGACGATCCCGGTCGTCGCGAGCATCCGGAACTGGTCGTCCAGGCGCATCATCGCGTCGGAGACCTCTTCGAGGACGTCGTCGGTCGGCTCGTCCATGTCATCGGGGACGATCATGGAGGCGGCGAGCGCGGGCAGCGGCACGGGGCGCTCGGCGGCGCTCTCGTCCAGCGCGGTCAGCAGATAGAGGTTGCCGAGGACGCCGTCGAGGAAGTCGGCCTCCTCCTCGGGGTTCCAGTCGAGGGAGTCGAGGTCGATGTCCCCGCCCTCGGAGATCCGGTCGACGATGTCGCCGAGATCGGGGGCCGCGGCGTCGGCGAGGACGTTCTCCACGCCGCCGAGCCAGAGTTCGAGGATGTCGGCGGGGCTGCCGGAGGTGAGGATCTCCATCTCCTCGCCCGCGGTGGCGACGCCGGAGGGCTCGTCGGGGCCGGCGTCCGCGGGCCCGTCGGCGAGGGGGCCGGCCTCCACCAGCCCGGTGTCCAGCGCGTGCTGCCACGCCTCGGCGGCGTACGCCGGGCCGTCCTCGTCGCCGGTGAGGCCCAGGAGCTCGGTGGCGGTGTGCAGCTGCTCGGCGAGCAGCTCACCGCCCGCACCGACCGGGATGCCCTTCTCGCCGGCCCAGCGGGCGAGCCGCGCGGCGCGTGTCAGCAACGGCGTGGACAGCGCGTCGCGCGCGAGCTCCGCGTCGGAGTGAAGCCGCACCGGCGGCATGGTCGGGCGGTCTCCGGACATCAGGGGGGTCATCTCCTCGTCGTGAAAACAGGCCGCGCCGCGATCGCCCGGCGCGCGATGACCAAGCGTAGACGGGTTTTCACCGGTGCCGCCCGGTTCACCGCCCCGCCGGCCGCCGTACGCCTACGGAACCTTGACAACTGCCTTGACCGGGCCGGACGTTGACGCGCGTAGATCCGCCCGGTCCGCACATCGGAGGTGCCGCACCGGAAGCCGTAGCACCGCTTAGGGGTCTCGGCGAGAACATTTAAATAGACCTGAACGGCGGACGGGGCCAGACTCCGGGGACAGCACCAGTACCGGAGAGTGACACGATGACCAGCAGCCCCTTCGGCCGCACCGTCTGCGCGATGGTGACCCCCTTCACCCCCGACGGCGAGCTCGATCTCGACGGGGCCCAGCGCCTCGCCGACCACCTCGTCGGCGCGGGCGGCTGCGACGGCCTGGTCCTCAGCGGGACCACGGGCGAGGCCCCGACGACCACGGACGCGGAGAAGTCGGCGCTGGTGCGGGCCGTGGCCGAGGCCGTCGGCGGCCGGGCCCGGATCACGGCCGGCGTCGGCTCCTCCGACACCCGGCACACGATCGCGCTGGCCCGCGCGGCGGAGGCGGCAGGGGCGCACGGGGTGCTGGTGGTCACGCCGTACTACAGCCGGCCGCCGCAGGAGGACGTCGCGGAGCACTTCCGCACCGTCGCGGACGCGGTCGGGGTGCCGGTGATGCTCTACGACATCCCGGGCCGGACGGGCACCCGGATCGAGCCGGACACCCTGCTGCGGCTCGCGGAGCACCCGCGGATCGCCGGGGTCAAGGACTGCGCCTACGACCTGCTCGGCAGCTCGAAGGTCATCGCCGGGAGCGGGCTCGCTTACTACTCCGGCGTCGAGGAACTCAACCTCCCGCTGCGCGCGGTCGGCGGCGTCGGCTACGTCAGCACCGTCGCCAACGTCGCGGGCCCCGCCGTGGCGGCGGTCCTGGACGCGTACGACCGCGACGACACGGCGGAGGCCACGCGCCGCCACCAGCGGCTCCTGCCCCTGGTCCAGCTGATGATGGCCGCGGGCCTGCCGGGCACGGTCACGGCGAAGGCCCTGCTGCATTCCCTGGACCTGCCGGGCGGCCCGGTCCGGGCACCACTGCGGATGGCGGACGCGGACCGCACGGCGGAACTGGCGGCGGCCTACGCCGCTTTGTAGCAGGCTGTGTTCGTCGGCACAGGTCGACGATCACCTGCGGCACATCAGCCCGCTGGGGGCACCCCCGGACGCACCCGGAGCCGCCCTCAGTTGTGGCTGTGCAGCGCCTCGTTGAGCCCGCCCCACGAGCCGGAGCGCGGCAGGGCCTCGACGCGGCCCGTCGTGGAGTTGCGGCGGAAGAGGAGGTTGTTCACGCCGGAGAGGTCCAGCGCCTTGACGACTTCGCCGTCCGGCAGCGTCACGCGCGTGCCCGCCGTGACGTACAGACCGGCCTCGACGATGCAGTCGTCGCCCAGCGCGATGCCGATGCCCGCCTCGGCGCCGAGCAGGCAGCGCTCGCCGATGGAGATGATCTGCTTGCCGCCGCCGGACAGGGTGCCCATGATCGACGCGCCGCCGCCGATGTCGGAGCCGTCGCCGACGACGACGCCCGCGCTGATCCGGCCCTCGACCATGGACGTGCCGAGCGTGCCGGCGTTGAAGTTGACGAAGCCCTCGTGCATGACGGTGGTGCCGGGCGCGAGGTGCGCGCCGAGGCGGGCCCGGTCGGCGTCGGCGATGCGGACACCGGAGGGGGCGACGTAGTCGGTCATGCGCGGGAACTTGTCGATGCTGGTCACCGACAGGTGCAGGCCCTCGGCGCGCGCGTTCAGCCGGACCTTCTCGACCTGGTCGACCGCGACCGGGCCGAGCGAGGTCCAGGCGACGTTCGCGAGCAGGCCGAAGATGCCGTCCAGGCTCTGGCGGTGCGGCCTGACCAGGCGGTGGGAGAGCAGGTGCAGACGGAGGTAGGCGTCGTGCGCGTCGAGCGGCTTCTCGCCCAGCGAGGCGATGACCGTACGGACGGCGACAACCTCGACGCCACGGCGCGGGTCGGGGCCGATCGCCTTGAGGGCGCCCTCGCCCAGCAGCTCCGCGGCGCGCTCGGCGGTCAGCCGCTCGGTCCCGGCCGGGCCGGGCTCGGCGACCAGCTCGGGAGCCGGGAACCAGGTGTCGAGGACGGTGCCGTCCTCGGTGATCGTGGCGAGGCCGGCGGCGACGGCGCCGGTGGCGGTACGGGAAGCTACTGCATCGGTCATGGTCGAAAGCTAACCGGACACGGCCGCTCAACGCGAACCGATCCTCCCCGCGATCACCACGGATGAGCGCACGCACGGTGACAGCGCTGCCACCCACCGAAAGATCGAGTTGGTGCACTGTTGACCAATTCCAAGGCGAACACTGGCAGTTGTCGACCGTATGGTCTGCCGCATGTCCCCCGATCCCGCGCGGAAGCCGGCGCTGCCGGTGCTTCCCTATCGCAAACCCACCCCCGGCCGGGACTACTGGGTGCTGGACGACGTGCTGCCCGGCGTCGACGCCGTCCGGGAGCGCTGCCTGGCGAAGGACGACTGGGTCGAGGGGTATCCGCACAAGCCCGAGAGCTGGCCCGGCCTGCGGACCATGCCGGGCCTGGAGCCGGACGAGCTGGACCGCGTGGAGCGGCTGGTGCGCAAGGCGACCGGCGCCCGGCGGATCTGGAAGGAGACGGCGCCCGGCGGCGGGACGCTCAACCACAACTGCGTCCAGGTCGTGGGCAAGGGCGAGTCCGAGCCCCGCCCGCACACCGATTCGCGCTCCCTGTGCCGGTACGCCGCGGTGCTCTACCTCAACCCCGGCGTGCCCAAGGACTGCGGCACCAGCTTCTACCGGCAGCAGCTGCCCGGCGGCAGGCTCGGCGGCAACATGGTCACGGCGCCGCACAACAACCTCGTCGACGCCCTGGGCACCCGCTTCGTCCCGCCGGACTCCTTCACCGAGGACGTGCGCGTCCCGCACCGCTACAACCGGCTGCTCCTCTACACCGCCAACATGATGCACAGCGCCACCGGCTACTGGGGCAGCACCCTGGAGGACAAGCGCATGACGGCGGTCTTCTTCTGGATGGCCTGACATGGGTGGTCTGACGCGGCTGGTCTGACGCGGATGGCCTGACGCCCGCCGTACGGCCCCGGTGACACGATGGCCGCATGAACCACATGCCGTCCGAGTCGCTGCCGCACGCCCGCACCTTCATGGGCTGGCCGCCCGCCGGCTCCGTCTGGGGCCGGTACACCGCGGCCGTACGGCGTGACGTGGCCGCCGTCGCCCAGGTGATCGCGGAGTACGAGCCGGTGGTGCTGCTCGCGGGCCCCGGTGACGAGAAGGCCGCCCGCAAGGCGTGCGGCGGTGCCGTCGAGACCGCCGCCGTGCCGGTCGACGACCTGTGGCTGCGGGACTCGGGCCCGGTCTTCGTCACCGGGCCGGACGGCGGGCCCGCGGGCGTCGACCTCCGCTTCAACGGCTGGGGCGGCAAGCAGGACCACCCCCGCGACGGCCAGGTGGCCCGGCGGCTGCTGGAGGAGTACGGGGTGCCCCGGATCGAGGCGCCCCTCGTCGCCGAGGGCGGCTCCCTGGAGACCGACGGCGAGGGCACACTGCTGGTCACCGAGAGCTCGCTGGTCAACGACAACCGCAACCCCGGCCGCTCCCGTGACGACATCGAGGGCTGCCTGAAGGAGCTGCTGGGCGTCACGGAGGTGATCTGGCTGGAGGGCGTGCGCGGCGAGGACATCACCGACTGCCACGTCGACGCCCTGGCCCGCTTCGCCGGACCCGGCACCGTCGTGCTCGGCGGCCCGCCCGCCGGGGCGGCGCCCGACGTGTGGAGCCGGGTGCGCGACCGGGCCCGTTCGGTCCTGGAGGGCGCCACCGACGCCCGCGGCCGGTCCCTGGAGATCGTCGACCTGCCCGAGGCCGACGCCGCCGGGCGGGGCGAGGACTTCCTCGGTTCCTACGTCAACTACTACGTGGCCGAAGGCGCCGTGATCCTGCCCCGCTTCGGCGACCGCCGCGCCGACGAGCGCGCCGCGGCGGTCCTGCGCGACCTCCACCCCGGCCGCGAGGTGCGCGCCGTGGAGATCCACACGCTGGCCGAGGGCGGCGGTGGCATCCACTGCGCCACACAGCAGCAGCCCGCCACCTGACCGGGTCGGGTGGCGGGCTGCCGCTGGGTCCGGGGGCCTCGGAACAGCCAGAGTCTCAGACGTTGAAACCGAGCGCCCGGAGCTGCTCACGGCCGTCGTCCGTGATCTTGTCCGGGCCCCACGGCGGCATCCAGACCCAGTTGATCCGGAGCTCGTTGACGATGCCCTCGGTCGCGGACCGTGCCTGGTCCTCGATCACATCGGTCAGCGGGCAGGCCGCGGACGTCAGCGTCATGTCGAGGGTGGCGATGTTGGCATCGTCGATGTGGATGCCGTAGATGAGGCCGAGGTTGACGACGTCGATGCCCAGCTCGGGGTCGACGACGTCGTACAGCGCCTCGCGCACCTCCTCCTCGGAGGCCGGCTTCGTCGTCACGTCCACGTTCTCACTCATGCGGTCTTCCCTTCGGACAGCGCCTTCGCCGTCGCGTCCTTCCACGCCATCCAGCTGAGCAGCGCGCACTTCACCCGCGCGGGGTACTTGGAGACGCCGGCGAACGCGACCGCGTCCTCCAGCACCTCCTCCATCGCATCGTCCGGCTCGATCTTGCCCTTGGACTGCATCAGCTCCAGGAAGGTCTCCTGGATCCGACGGGCCTCGGCGAGCTCCTTGCCGACCAGCAGCTCGTTGAGCACGGAGGCACTGGCCTGGCTGATGGAGCAGCCCTGGCCCTCGTACGAGACGTCTTCAATGGTCTCGCCGGAGAGCCGCACGCGCAGCGTGATCTCGTCACCGCACGTCGGATTGACGTGGTGCACCTCGGCGTCGCCGGTCCGCAAGCCCCGCCCGTGCGGGTGCTTGTAGTGGTCCAGGATGACGTCCTGGTACATCGAATCAAGCTTCACAGTCAGCAGCCTCGTCCGTGTCAGCCGAAGAAGTTCCGTACGTGCTCCAGGCCCTCGACCAGCGCGTCGACCTCGCCGGGGGTGGAGTACAGATAGAACGACGCTCGCGTGGTCGCGGGAATTCCGTACCGCAGGCAGACGGGCCGCGCGCAGTGGTGTCCCACACGGACCGCGATGCCCTGCTCGTCGAGCACCTGGCCGACGTCGTGCGGGTGGATGTCCCCGAGGGTGAAGGAGATCGTGGCCCCGCGGTCCTCGGCCGTGGTGGGGCCGATGATGCGCAGGTCGGGGACCTCCTGGAGCCTGCGCACCGCGTACTCGGTGATCGCGTGCTCGTGGCGGGCGATGTTCTCCATGCCGATCGCCGAGAGGTAGTCCACCGCGGCGCCGAGGCCGACGGCCTGGGCGATCGGGGGCGTACCGGCCTCGAACTTGTGCGGCGCGGGGGCGTAGGTCGAGGAGTGCATCGAGACGGTCTCGATCATCTCGCCGCCGCCGAGGAAGGGCGGCAGGTCCTCCAGGAGCTCCTGGCGGCCCCACAGGACGCCGATGCCCGTCGGCGCGCACATCTTGTGGCCGGTGAAGGCCACGAAGTCGGCCTGCAGCGCCTGGACGTCCAGCACCATGTGCGGGGCGGCCTGGGAGGCGTCGACGACGACGAGCGCGCCGACCTCCTGGGCGCGGCGGACGATCGCCTCGACGGGGTTGACCGTGCCCATGATGTTGGAGACCAGCACGAAGGAGACGACCTTGGTCTTCTCGGTGATGATCTCGTCGATGTTGGACAGGTCGAGCCGGCCGTCGTCGGTGAGGCCGAACCACTTCAGCTTCGCGCCGGTGCGCTGCGAGAGCAGCTGCCACGGCACGATGTTGGAGTGGTGCTCCATCTCCGTGATGACGATCTCGGTGTCGTGGTCCACGCGGTAGGGCTCGTCGGCCCAGCCGAGCATGTTGGCCACGAGGTTGAGCGACTCGGAGGCGTTCTTGGTGAAGATCACCTCGTCGCGGCTCGGCGCGTTGATGAAGGCGGCGACCTTGTCGCGTGCGCCCTCGTACAGCGCCGTGGCCTCCTCGGCGATCGTGTAGACGCCGCGGTGGACGTTGGCGTTGTGGCGCTCGTAGTACGCGTTGAGCGCGTCGAGGACCTGGCGCGGCTTCTGCGAGGTCGCCGCCGAGTCCAGGTAAACGATCTTCTTGCCGTCGTGGACCGTGCGGTCCAGGATCGGGAAGTCCTTACGGATCGCCTCGGTGTCGAGGAGCCCCGGCAGTATCGTCACGCGGTTACGCCCCCTTCGTCTGGTATGCCTCGTAGCCCTCGTTCTCCAGCTTGTCGGCGAGCTCGGCGCCGCCGGACTCCACGATGCGGCCGCCGGAGAAGACGTGGACGAAGTCGGGCTTGATGTAGCGCAGGATGCGCGTGTAGTGCGTGATCAGCAGGGTGCCGACCTCACCGGTCTCGCGGACGCGGTTGACGCCCTCGGAGACCTGGCGCAGCGCGTCGACGTCCAGGCCGGAGTCGGTCTCGTCGAGGATCGCGATCTTCGGCTTGAGGAGCTCCAGCTGGAGGATCTCGTGGCGCTTCTTCTCACCGCCGGAGAAGCCCTCGTTGACGTTGCGCTCGGCGAAGGCGGGGTCCATGTTGAGGCGCTCCATGGCCTCCTTGACCTCCTTCACCCAGGTGCGCAGCTTGGGGGCCTCGCCGCGGATCGCGGTGGCGGAGGTGCGCAGGAAGTTGGAGACCGAGACACCGGGGACCTCGACCGGGTACTGCATGGCGAGGAAGACGCCGGCGCGGGCGCGCTCGTCGACGGACATCTCCAGGACGTCCTCGCCGTCGAGCGTGACGGTGCCGCCGGTGATCGTGTACTTCGGGTGCCCGGCCAGGGAGTACGCCAGGGTGGACTTGCCGGAGCCGTTGGGGCCCATGATGGCGTGGGTCTCGCCCTGCTTCACGGTCAGGTCGACGCCGCGCAGGATCTCCCGGGGGCCGTTCTCGGCCTCGACGGAAACGTGCAGGTCGTGGATCTCAAGCGTTGCCATGGGGAACTCAGGACTCCTGGGTGACGGAGACGAGCACGTCGTCCCCTTCGATCTTGACGGGGTATACGGGGACGGGACGCGTGGCGGGCAGGCCCGAGGGCTTGCCGGTGCGCAGGTCGAAGCTGGAGCCGTGCAGCCAGCACTCGATGGCGCAGTCCTCCACCTCGCCCTCGGACAGCGAGACGTTCGCGTGCGAGCAGATGTCGTTGATCGCGAACACCTCGCCCTCGGTGCGGACGAGGGAGACCGGCGTGCCGTCGATCTCGACCCGCTTGGGGGTGTCCTCCTCCAGCTCGCTCAGGGCGGCCACCTTCACGAACGCGCTCATGCCACCGACGCTTCCAGCTCGGCCTCGATCTTGGTGATGAGGCGCTCCTCCAGCTCGGGGATGCCGATCTGCTGGACGAGCTCGGCGAAGAAGCCGCGGACGACCAGCCGGCGGGCCTCGTCGGCCGGGATGCCGCGGGCCATCAGGTAGAAGAGCTGCTCGTCGTCGAAGCGGCCGGTCGCCGAGGCGTGGCCGGCGCCGACGATCTCGCCGGTCTCGATCTCCAGGTTGGGCACGGAGTCGACCCGGGCGCCGTCGGTGAGGACGAGGTTGCGGTTGAGCTCGTAGGTGTCCGTGCCCTCGGCCGCGGCGCGGATGAGGACGTCGCCGATCCACACCGCGTGGGCGCCGTCGCCCTGGAGCGCGCCCTTGTAGGCGACGTTGCTGCGGCAGTGCGGGGTGTCGTGGTCGACGAAGAGGCGGTGCTCCTGGTGCTGGCCCTCGTCGGTGAAGTAGAGGCCGTAGAGCTCGGCCTCGCCGCCGGGGGCTGCGTAGACGACGCGGGGGTGGAGGCGGACCAGGTCGCCGCCGAAGGTGACGATCACGGACTTGAAGGAGGCGTCGCGGCCGACCAGCGCGGTGTGCTGCGCGGCGTGCACGGCGGTGCCGTCCCAGTCCTGGATGGAGACGACGGTCAGCTTGGCGCCGTCGCCGATCAGGTACTCCACGTTGGCGGCGAGGGTGGCGTCGCCGGTGTGGTCGAGGACGACGACGGCCTCGGCGAAGGCGCCGAGCTCGACGACCTGGTGGCCGAAGGCCACGCCGCCCTCTCCGTGCACGGAGATGCGGACGGGCTCGGTGAGCACCGTGTCCTTCGGGACCGAGACGACCGACGCCTTCTCGAAGGAGCTGTACGCCTGGGCGGCGACGCGGTCGACCGGCTTGCCGGAGCGGCCGAGGCGGGCGTCGTCCCGGCCGACGGTCTCGACGGTGACGCCCTCGGGGGCGCTCACCTCGACCTTGACGCCGCCGTCCGCCACTGCGGTGCCGTCGTGCAGACCGCGGAGGCGCTCCAGCGGGGTGAACCGCCACTCCTCCTCGCGGCCGTGCGGCACGGGGAAGTCCGCGACGTCGTACGAGGCGGGGGCGCTGACGCGCGCGTCGATGGGCTGCTGGGGCCCGCCCACCTGGATGGCGCCGTCGGTCGTGCTGCCGGCGGGAGTGTTGTCAGCCATGGCTGTCGTCGTGCTCTCTTCCTGTCACAAAGGGGTCGCTGCGGGGTGGGGGGCGGGGGTCAGCCGACCGCGCCTTCCATCTGCAGCTCGATCAGCCGGTTGAGCTCCAGGGCGTACTCCATGGGCAGCTCGCGGGCGATCGGCTCGACGAAGCCGCGCACGATCATCGCCATGGCCTCGAACTCGGTCAGACCGCGGCTCATCAGGTAGAAGAGCTGGTCGTCGCTGACCTTGGAGACGGTCGCCTCGTGGCCCATGGAGACGTCGTCCTCGCGGACGTCGACGTAGGGGTAGGTGTCCGACCGGGAGATGGTGTCCACCAGCAGGGCGTCGCAGAGCACGTTCGACTTGGAGCCGTGGGCGCCCTCGCCGATCTCGATCAGGCCTCGGTAGGAGGTGCGGCCGCCGCCTCGCGCCACCGACTTGGAGACGATGTTGGAGGAGGTGTTCGGCGCCATGTGGACCATCTTCGCGCCGGCGTCCTGGTGCTGGCCCTCGCCGGAGAAGGCGATGGAGAGGGTCTCGCCCTTGGCGTGCTCGCCCATCAGGTAGACGGCGGGGTACTTCATGGTCACCTTGGAGCCGATGTTGCCGTCGACCCACTCCATGGTCGCGCCCTCATAGGCCACGGCGCGCTTGGTGACCAGGTTGTAGACGTTGTTCGACCAGTTCTGGATGGTCGTGTAGCGGCAGCGGCCGCCCTTCTTCACGATGATCTCCACGACGGCGCTGTGCAGCGAGTCCGAGGAGTAGATCGGGGCGGTGCAGCCCTCGACGTAGTGCACGTAGGCGTTCTCGTCGACGATGATCAGCGTGCGCTCGAACTGGCCCATGTTCTCCGTGTTGATACGGAAGTAGGCCTGGAGCGGGATGTCGACGCGGACGCCCGGCGGGACGTAGATGAAGGAGCCACCGGACCACACGGCGGTGTTCAGCGAGGCGAACTTGTTGTCGCCGACGGGGATCACCGTGCCGAAGTACTCCTGGAAGATCTCCGGGTGCTCCTTGAGCGCGGTGTCGGTGTCCAGGAACAGGACACCCTGCTCCTCCAGGTCCTCGCGGATCTGGTGGTAGACGACCTCCGACTCGTACTGCGCGGCGACACCGGCGACGAGACGCTGCTTCTCGGCCTCCGGGATGCCCAGCTTGTCGTAGGTGTTCTTGATGTCCGCGGGCAGGTCCTCCCAGGTGGCGGCCTGCTTCTCGGTGGAGCGGACGAAGTACTTGATGTTGTCGAAGTCGATGCCGGAGAGGTCGGAGCCCCAGGTCGGCATGGGCTTCTTGTCGAAGAGCCGCAGGCCCTTCAGACGCAGCTTGAGCATCCACTCCGGCTCGGACTTCTTGGCCGAGATGTCGCGGACGACCTCCTCGGAGAGGCCGCGCTTGGCCGCGGCACCGGCCACGTCGGAATCGGCCCAGCCGTATTCGTACGTGCCCAGGCCTTCGAGCTCAGGGTGGGCAGTCTCCGTGGGGAGAGTCATGCGGGGTTCCTCCCGGCCGTGCTGGCGGATGCTGTGGTGGTCTTGGTGGTGCGCTGCTTCTCGCTCTGCGGGCTGCCGCGCGGGATGAACGTCGTGCACACGCCGTCGCCGTGGGCGATGGTGGCAAGACGCTGCACATGCGTCCCGAGCAGGCGGGAGAAGACCTCGGTCTCCGCCTCGCACAGCTGCGGGAACTGCTCGGCGACATGGGCGACCGGGCAGTGGTGCTGGCAAAGCTGTTCGCCGACCGGAGCGCTACGCGCCGTAGCAGCGTACCCGTCTTCGGTCAATGCCCTGGCAAGGGCCTCCGCGCGGGATTCCGGCGCGACGGCCTCCAGGGCCCTGCGATAGCCCTCGGCCTGGGCGGCCATCCGGGCGCGGGCGAAGGCGGCGACCGCCGCCTCACCCATCTCGCCGCCGCCGGCGGCCTGCGCGATCCAGCGCAGGGCGTCCCCGGCGAGCTTGTCGTATGCCTGGTCGAAGGCGTCGCGGCCGCAGTCGGTGAGCGCGAACGCCTTCGCGGGGCGGCCGCGCGTGCGTGCGCCGTAGACCCGCTTCTCGCGGGGCTCGACGACCCCCTCGGCGACGAGGGTGTCGAGGTGGCGGCGGACCGCGGCCTGCGTCAGTTCCAGGCGCAGGGCCAGCTCGGCCGCGGTGGACGGGCCGTGGTCGAGGATGGACCGGGCGACGCGGTTTCGGGTGCCGCGCTGCTCGTCGTGAACGCGCTCCTCGTCGCGCGCGGGCACGGGAGCAGACGCGTGAACCCCGGCGGCCGGCCCGGCCGTGGGGTCCTGCGGAGCCTCGCTCGCGTATTTCACAACACCATTGTTGCGTAATTACCGGGATACGGACAAGCCTCACCGGGACCGCCCGCCGGTGGCCTCGATCACTAAGGGTCACCTAACCGCCACCGCCAAGATCACCCGCAAGTCCGGGGGAATCCCGCACCCCGGGGCGGTCCGCGGGACCTCCGGGTTCGTAGACTTCCCGCCATGCGCAGCGTCTTCCCGGGGGACAGCCCGGCCGTCCCCCCGCCCCCCGGCCGTGAGCCCGCGGTCGAGGTCCGCGGGCTGGTGAAGCGGTACGGGCCGAAAACCGCCGTCGACGGCCTCGACCTCTCCGTCGCCCGCGGCTCCCTCACCGCCGTGCTCGGCCCCAACGGCGCGGGCAAGACGACCACCGTCGAGACCTGCGAGGGCTACCGCCGCCCCGACGCCGGCACCGTCCGGGTGCTCGGCCTCGACCCGGTCGCCGACGCCGCCGCACTGCGTCCGCGCGTCGGCGTGATGCTCCAGAGCGGGGGCGTCTACGCGGGCGCCCGCGCGGAGGAGATGCTGCGCCACACCGCCTCCCTGCACGCCCACCCCCTCGACGTCGGCATGCTGATCGAGCGGCTCGGCCTGGAGAGCTGCGGGCGGACCACCTACCGGCGGCTGTCCGGCGGCCAGCAGCAGCGGCTCTCCCTCGCGATGGCCGTCGTCGGCCGCCCCGAGCTGGTCTTCCTCGACGAGCCGACGGCCGGACTCGACCCGCAGGCCCGGCACGCCACCTGGGACCTGGTGCGCGAGCTGCGCCAGGACGGCGTCACCGTCGTCCTGACCACGCACTACATGGACGAGGCCGAGGCCCTGGCCGACGACGTCGCCATCATCGACAGCGGCAAGGTCATCGCCCAGGGCAGCCCCGAGGAGCTCTGCCGCGGCGGCGCCGAGAACACGCTCCGCTTCAGCGGCCGCCCCGCGCTCGACCTCGCCTCGCTCCTCAAGGCCCTGCCCGCGGACTCCGCTGCGGTGGAGCTCACGCCCGGTACGTACCGGGTCAGCGGCAAGATCGACCCCCAGCTGCTGGCGACGGTCACCATATGGTGCGCGCAGCACGGGGTCATGCCGGACCGCATAGCGGTGGAACGGCACACGCTGGAGGACGTCTTCCTGGAACTGACCGGCAAGGAGCTGCGGGCATGAGCGGTCACGCACGGACCGACCGGGGGTCCGGCCCGCGGCACAGCCGCAATGGGTCGCGGTGCGCCCCGGAGGACAACAGCCTGGAACCGACCGGCAAGGAGCTGCGGGCATGAGCACCGAGACGAGCACGAGCGCGGGCACCTTCACGCCCGCGCCCGGGGCCGCGCCACTGGGCCGGATGATCCGCGCGCAGGCCGCGCTGGAGACCCGGATGCTGCTGCGCAACGGCGAGCAGCTCCTGCTGACCGTCGTCATCCCGACCCTCCTGCTGGTGCTCTTCAGCTCGGTCGACATCGTCGACACGGGCGAGGGCAAGGCCGTGGACTTCCTCGCCCCGGGCATCCTGGCGCTGGCGGTGCTGTCGACGGCCTTCACCGGCCAGGCCATCGCGACCGGCTTCGAGCGCCGCTACGGCGTCCTGAAGCGGCTCGGCGCCTCGCCGCTGCCGCGCTGGGGGCTGATGACCGCGAAGACCTGCTCCGTGCTGGTCACGGAGGTGCTCCAGATCGTCCTGCTGACGGTGATCGCGTTCGCGCTGGGCTGGTCCCCGCACGGCAACCCCTTCGCCGTCGTCCTGCTGCTCGTGCTCGGCACCGCGGCCTTCTCCGGACTGGGCCTGCTGATGGCGGGCACCCTCAAGGCCGAGGCGACGCTGGCCGCGGCGAACCTCGTCTTCCTGCTGCTGCTGGTCGGCGGCGGGGTGATCGTGTCGCTGGACAAGTTCCCGGCCGCCGCCCGGTCGGCGCTGGAGCTGCTGCCGATCTCGGCGCTCTCGGGCGGCCTGCGGGACGTGCTCCAGCACGGCGCGGGCGTCCCGTGGGCCGACCTGGGCATCCTCGCGGTCTGGGCGGTGCTCGGACTGGGCGCGGCGGCGCGCTTCTTCCGCTGGGAGTAGGTGGGAGCGGGCAGCCCCCGGGCAGTCGGGCAATTCGCCACGCACCCCCCTCGTGAATCCATGCACAAGCTGGCCCTTACGATGACTCCGTGCCGAATTCGATGAACCCCCTCCAGCTGATCGCCGACCGCTGGCAGCCTTCCGCGCGCTTCGTCCAGCGGGCCGCGCTCGCGTGCGTGGTCATGGCCGTGGTCATCGTGGTGACCGGCGGCGCCGTCCGGCTGACCCAGTCGGGGCTCGGCTGCCCGACATGGCCGACCTGCACGGACGAGAGCCTGACGCCCACGCGCGCGATGGGCATCAACGGCGTCATCGAGTTCAGCAACCGCATGCTGACGTACGTCCTGTGCGGTGTCGTCGGGCTCGCGATCATCGCGGCACGCGCGCGTGAGCCGCGCCGGCGCTCGCTGACCCGCCTGGGCTGGGCGCAGTTCTGGATCGTCATGGGCAACGCCGTCGTCGGCGGCGTCACGGTGCTGACGGGTCTCAACCCGTACATCGTCAGCTCCCACTTCCTGCTGTCCACCGCGCTGCTGACGGTCGCCGTGGTGATGTGGCAGCGCAGCCGCGAGGGCGACGCGGAGCCGCGTGACCTGGTGGCCCGTCCGGTGCGGCAGATGAGCTGGCTGCTGGTCGTCACCAGCGCCCTGCTGATCGTGATCGGCACCGTGGTCACCGGCGCGGGCAAGCACGCGGGCGACGCTTCCAAGGACGTCCACCGCATCCCGCTGAACTGGCGTGAGCTCACCCAGCTGCACGTCGACTTCGTCTTCGTCGTGGTCGGCCTGACCGTCGCCCTGTGGTTCACCCTGCGGGCCGTCAAGGCGGCCGCGGCGCCGAGCCGCCGGGTCACCGAGCTGTTCGTCGTGCTGCTGCTCCAGGGCGTCATAGGGTACGTGCAGTACTTCACCGGCCAGCCGGAGCTGATCGTCGGCGCCCACATGCTCGGCTCCTGCCTCGTGTGGATCGCCGTCCTGCGGGTCTTCCTGGCGCTGCGCGACCGCGGCGAACTCGCCTCCGTGCCCGCCCCCTCCGGCGAGCACGACGCGCTTCAGCCGGCCTCCGTCCCCAGCCGGTAGATCCTGCGGGCGGTGCCGGCGGCGACGAGCGAGGCGATCCGCGCCGCCTCCGCCCACCGGCACACCCCGTCGGCGACCCAGTCGTCCATGAGCCGGTCCATGGCCTGCGAGAAGGTCCGGGCGCCGACCACGTAGAGCTCCGCCAGCGCCCGCGCCCCGGTGGAGAACACCAGCTTGCCGAACGGCGCCTCGCTCAGGCTCTCCTCGGGCCGGGTGCCCACGTCCGCGTACACGTGCGGGAAGCCCGCGGCCAGCCGTGCCGCCTGCCGGTGGTGCCAGGGGTCGGGCAGCAGCACCAGATCGGTCCCCAGGCCCTCGGTGGCGCGCAGGAAGCGCGTCACGCGCCGTGGGTCGGGGCAGTGCAGCTGTACGGGCAGCCCGGTGGCGACCGCCGTCCACAGCAGATGGCAGGCGACCACGGGCTCGTCCAGCGGGCCGCCCGGACGGCGCGTGCGCAGCCAGCGGTCGACGGCCCTGCGGACCTCGGGCGGCTCCGGCGGGACGCCGTCGCAGGAGCGGATCCCGGAGGCGAACGCGGTGGCGCCGCGCGCGGCCGCCCACAGCGCCTCGGCGACGTAGGCGGCGAAGGATCCGGCGCTGCCGGAGGTGTCGGCGACCTGCTCGGCGAGCGGTTCGAGCCGTACGACCTCGTGGGCGTGCCCGTCGGCCGCGTACGCCAGCTCCGCGGCCGAGGTGAGGGCGCCGGGCGCCCCGGACTCCAGCAGGAAGGTGCCGATGCCCGCGCCGCGCAGCAGCAGCCGCCCGGCTCGGCAGGCGCCCAGTTCCCGCCGCCGGGCCAGATAGCGGACCGGCGCGCAGTGCGGCTCCAGGCCGAGCAGGGGCGGGCACCAGCGGCGCACGGCGAGGCCGGCGGGGCTGTCGAAGAAGGTGGTGCCGGGCGGCGCGGGGCCGGTGGACCCGGCGGCCGCGGCGAGGTGCGCCTCGAACTTCCCGAGCCCCAGCTCGCCGTGGACCGTGCCGTGGCTGTGCTGATCCACGATCGGCGGCATGCCGTCCATCCGCGCCCTCGCCCCCCGTGCCGAGTCCCGCTCCCGGCGGGTCTAACGGGTGAGGGGGCGCTCAGTTATTGCTGGGGCCGCCGATCTGGATGCCGGCCATACGGGACCATTCGTACGGACCGGTGCGGACCTTGGCGGCGAACTCGCCGTCGAAGTCGTCGTGGAGGGTGAGTCCGGCGAGCTCAGCGGCCTTCGTCGCCGTCTCCATGGAGGGGGCGACCAGGGTGCCCCACTCGCCGTTGGCGCCGACGAGGGCGATGCGGACGGTGCCGCGGGCGATGTGCGCCAGCTGCCCCTCGGCGGCGCCGCCGTGGCTCTTGGCGAAGGCGCGGATCTGCCGGGCGAGCCGGGCCGCCCTGCGGTCGGCCCGGGCGTCGGGTGCGGTGGCTGCGGCCTGCGTGGTGGTGTCTGCCATACGCAGGATGCTACCGGCCGGTACTGCGTCTTATGGGGGGAGACCCCCAAACCCCCTACCGGAGGAAGGGATCCACGGCCACTGCCGCGAAGAGCAGCGACACATAGGTGATGGACCAGTGGAAGAGGCGCATCTCCTTGAGCTTCGCCCCGGTGACCTCGGCGTTGGCGCGGCCTTGGAGCGCGTGCGCCTCCTTGAGCCACATGCCGCCGAGCACGGCCGCCACGATCGTGTAGAACCAGCCGGTGTAGCCCAGCGGCTGGAGCGTCAGCGAGACGGCGACCATCACCCAGCTATAGAGGACGATCTGCCGGGCGACCGCCTTGTTGCCCGCGATGACCGGCAGCATGGGCACGCCCGCGCGCTCGTAGTCGCCCTTGACCTTCATCGACAGCGGCCAGTAGTGCGGCGGCGTCCAGAAGAACATGACGAGGAAGAGGACGAGCGAGGCCCAGGAGACCGAGTTCGTGACGGCGGACCAGCCGATGAGGACCGGCAGGCAGCCCGCGATGCCGCCCCAGACGATGTTCTGCGCGGTGCGGCGCTTGAGGAGCATCGTGTAGATGACGACGTAGAAGGCGTTGGCACCCAGCGCCAGCATCGCCGACAGCGGGTTGACCAGGAACCAGAACCAGACGGTGGAGCCGACGGTCAGCGCCGTGGCGAAGACCAGGCACTCCTTCGGCGAGACCATCCCGGTCACCAGGGGGCGCTGGGCCGTGCGCTCCATCAGCGCGTCGATGTCCCGGTCGATGTACATGTTGTACGCGCCGGCGCCGCCCGCGGACAGGTAACCACCGACGCACGTGGCCAGGACCAGCCACAGGTCGGGCACGCCCTGCGCGGCGAGGAACATCACCGGCACGGTCGTCATCAGCAGCAGCTCGATGATCCGCGGCTTGGTCAGCGCCACGAATGCCTTGGCCCGGGCCCCGAACGGCCGGTGACCGGAGGTCTCCGAGAGCACCCCCGCAGGACGGGATTCGACGGCCGTCACGCACACCCCTGACAGAGATAAGGCCAGCAAGCACCTCGGGTGCGGATCGACCCGGCAAAGGCTTGCGCTTACCACGCCACTCTAGACGTAGGGGATACCCCGGCCTCCGCCGGGGTGGGGTCGTGTTGGGACCGTAGCGGACCCGATACGCCCCGGATCACCGGCGCCCACGCGTCGGACCGGGCCTTTGGGGAACATGACACGGTGGCCCCGTTCGGGAGGCGCCACGGCGCCCTCCCCGGCAGGCTGGACCCATGACCACCGCAGCCGCGGCGGGAATCTTTGTCATCCGGATCCGGTTGCCCGGGACGTCGGGTCGGGCAGCCGACTTCGTGTCGAAAAGGCGCACTCCCTTGCGGGGTAGGCTCGACAGCGCCGCGTCGTGGCGGAACATACCGCCCCCGGCAATCGAAACATGTGGAGAGGAGCCCTGAACCGAGGGTGAGCACCAAGCCGACCACAACAGACCTCGAGTGGACCGAACTGGACCAGCGGGCCGTCGATACCGCCCGCGTCCTGGCCATGGACTCCGTGCAGAAGGTCGGCAACGGCCATCCGGGCACGGCCATGAGCCTGGCGCCCGCCGCCTATCTGCTGTTCCAGAAGCTGATGCGGCACGACCCGAGCGACGCCGACTGGGCCGGCCGCGACCGGTTCGTCCTCTCCCCCGGCCACACCAGCCTCACGCTCTACGTCCAGCTCTTCCTGGCCGGCTACGGCCTGGAGCTCGCGGACCTGAAGGAGTTCCGCACCTGGGGCAGCAAGACCCCGGGTCACCCGGAGCACGGCCACACCCGCGGCGTGGAGACCACCACCGGCCCGCTGGGCCAGGGCATCGCCAACGCCGTGGGCATGGCGATGGCCGCCCGCTACGAGCGCGGTCTGTTCGACCCGGAGGCCCCGAAGGGCGCGTCCCCGTTCGACCACACGATCTGGGCGATCGTCTCCGACGGTGACCTGGAGGAGGGCATCTCCGCCGAGGCGTCCTCGCTGGCCGGCCACCAGAAGCTCGGCAACATCGTCGCGCTCTACGACGACAACCACATCTCGATCGAGGGCGACACCGAGACCGCCTTCTCCGAGGACGTCCTGGCGCGCTACGCGGCGTACGGCTGGCACGTCCAGCGCATCGAGCAGGCCGAGAACGGCGACTTCGACGTCCAGGCCCTCTACGCCGCCCTGAAGGCGGCGCAGGAGGAGACCGAGCGTCCCTCGATCATCGCGGCGCGCACGATCATCGCCTGGCCGGCCCCGAACGCCCAGAACACCGAGGCCTCGCACGGCTCGGCCCTCGGCGACGCCGAGGTGGCCGCCACCAAGCGCGTCATGGGCTTCGACCCGGAGCAGACCTTCCAGGTCGAGGACGAGGTCTTCCGCCACGCCCGCAAGGTCGTCGACCGCGGCCGCGAGGCCCACGCGACCTGGGACAAGCAGCTCCAGGAGTGGCGCACCTCCAACCCGGAGCGCGCCGCCGAGCTGGACCGCATCACCGCGGGCGAGCTGCCCGACGGCTGGGAGCACGCGCTCCCCGAGTTCCCGGCCGGCAAGGACGTCGCGACCCGCAAGGCGTCCGGCGAGGTCCTCAAGGCGCTGGGCGGCGTGCTGCCCGAGCTGTGGGGCGGCTCCGCCGACCTCGCCGGCTCGAACAACACCACGATCGACGCGTCGTCCTCGTTCCTCCCGGAGGGCAACCCGCTCCCCGAGGCGAACCCGTACGGCCGCACGATCCACTTCGGCATCCGCGAGCACGCCATGGGTTCGACCATGAACGGCATCGCGCTGCACGGCAACACCCGCGTCTACGGCGGCACCTTCCTGGTGTTCTCCGACTACATGCGCCCGGCCGTCCGCCTGGCCGCCCTGATGAAGCTGCCGGTCACCTATGTGTGGACGCACGACTCCATCGGTCTCGGCGAGGACGGCCCGACCCACCAGCCGGTCGAGCACATGGCCGCGCTGCGGGCCATCCCGGGCCTGAACATGGTCCGTCCGGCCGACGCCAACGAGACGGCGATCGCCTGGCGCGAGATCACCAAGCGCCACACCACGAACCCGGCGCCGCACGGCCTGGCCCTGACCCGCCAGAACGTCCCGACGTACGAGGCCGACGAGGGCGCCGCCAAGGGCGGTTACGTCCTCTTCGAGGCCGAGGGCGGCCGGCCGCAGGTGATCCTGATCGGCACCGGCTCCGAGGTCCAGCTGGCCGTCGAGGCCCGCGACGCGCTCCAGGCCGAGGGCATCCCGACCCGCGTGGTCTCCATGCCGTCGGTCGAGTGGTTCGAGGAGCAGGACCAGGCGTACCGCGACGGTGTGCTGCTGCCGGACGTCAAGGCCCGCGTGGCCGTCGAGGCGGGCATCGGCCTGACCTGGCACCGGTACGTCGGCGACGCCGGCCGGATCGTCTCGCTGGAGCACTTCGGCGCCTCCGCGGACTACAAGATCCTCTACCGCGAGTTCGGTCTGACCTCCGAGGCCGTCGTGGCCGCCGCCCGCGAGTCGATCCAGCTCGCCGACGCCAACCGTCGCTGACGCGACCGCTTCAACCAGTAGGAGATGCAATCCCGATGACAGACGCACTCAAGCGCCTCTCCGACGAAGGCGTCGCGATCTGGCTGGACGACCTGTCCCGCAAGCGCATCACGTCCGGCAACCTCGCCGAGCTGATCGACCAGAGCCACGTCGTGGGTGTCACCACCAACCCGTCGATCTTCCAGAAGGCGATCTCCGGCGGCGACGGCTACGAGCAGCAGCTCACCGACCTCGCGGCCCGCAAGGTCACCGTCGACGAGGCGATCCGCATGATCACGACGGCGGACGTCCGTGACGCCGCCGACATCCTGCGCCCGGTCTTCGACGCGACCGACGGCCAGGACGGCCGGGTCTCCATCGAGGTCGACCCGCGCCTGGCACACAACACGACGGCCACCGTCGCCGAGGCCAAGCAGCTGGCCTGGCTGGTGGACCGCCCCAACACCCTGATCAAGATCCCGGCGACCAAGGCGGGCCTGCCGGCCATCGCCGAGGTGATCGGCAAGGGCATCAGCGTCAACGTCACGCTGATCTTCTCGCTGGAGCGCTACCGCGCGGTCATGGACGCCTACCTGACCGGTCTGGAGAAGGCCAAGGCCGCCGGCCTGGACCTGTCGCTGATCCACTCGGTCGCGTCCTTCTTCGTGTCCCGCGTGGACAGCGAGATCGACAAGCGCCTGAACGCGCTGGGCACCGAGGAGGCCAAGGCGCTGCGCGGCAAGGCCGCCCTGGCCAACGCCCGCCTCGCCTACCAGGCGTACGAGGAGGTCTTCTCCTCCGACCGCTGGGCCGCCCTGGAGAAGCTGGGCGCCAACAAGCAGCGTCCGCTGTGGGCCTCGACCGGCGTCAAGGACCCGGCCTACAAGGACACGCTGTACGTGGACGACCTGGTCGCCCCGAACACGGTCAACACCATGCCGGAGGCCACCCTGGAGGCCACGGCCGACCACGGGCAGATCACCGGCGACACGGTGCGCGGCACGTACGAGCAGGCCAAGGCCGAGCTCGACGCGATCGCGAAGCTGGGCATCTCGTACGACGAGGTCGTCCAGCTGCTGGAGGACGAGGGCGTCGACAAGTTCGAGCAGTCCTGGAACGACCTGCTGAAGTCCACCGAGGCGGAGCTCAAGCGCCTCGCTCCGGAGGCGTGAGTTGAGCACAAGCAGCAATCCGCTGCGTGACGCTCAGGACCGACGGCTCCCGCGTATCGCGGGGCCGTCGGGCCTGGTCATCTTTGGCGTCACGGGCGATTTGTCCCGAAAAAAGCTGATGCCTGCGGTCTACGACCTCGCGAACCGGGGGCTGCTGCCGCCGGGCTTCTCGCTCATCGGCTTCGCGCGCCGCGACTGGGAGACCGAGGACTTCGCCCAGATCGTGCACGACGCCGTCAAGGAGCACGCGCGCACGCCCTTCCGTGAGGAGGTCTGGCAGCAGCTGGTGCAGGGCTGCCGGTTCGTGCAGGGCGACTTCGACGACGACGAGGCGTTCGAGACCCTCAAGACCACGATCCACGAACTCGACAAGGCGCAGGGCACGGGCGGCAACTTCGCCTTCTACCTGTCCGTACCGCCGAAGTTCTTCCCCAAGGTCGTCCAGCAGCTGAAGAAGCACGGGCTGGCCGAGCAGAAGAAGGGCGGCTCCTGGCGGCGCGCCGTCATCGAGAAGCCCTTCGGCCACGACCTCGCCTCCGCCCAGGAGCTCAACCGGATCGTCCACGAGGTCTTCCCGCCCGAAGAGGTCTTCCGGATCGACCACTACCTGGGCAAGGAGACCGTCCAGAACATCCTGGCGCTCCGCTTCGCCAACACGCTCTTCGAGCCGATCTGGAACCGGTCGTACGTCGACCACGTGCAGATCACCATGGCCGAGGACATCGGCATCGGCGGCCGCGCGGGCTACTACGACGGCATCGGCGCCGCCCGTGACGTCATCCAGAACCACCTGCTCCAGCTGCTGGCGCTGACCGCCATGGAGGAGCCCGCCTCCTTCGAGGCCGACGCGCTGGTCGCGGAGAAGACCAAGGTGCTGGGCGCCGTCCGGCTGCCCAAGGACTTGGGCAAGGAGACCGTCCGCGGGCAGTACGCGCACGGCTGGCAGGGCGGCGAGGAGGTCGTCGGCTACCTCGAAGAGGACGGCATCGACCCGGCGTCCAAGACCGACACCTACGCCGCGATCAAGCTGGAGATCGACAACCGCCGCTGGGCGGGCGTCCCCTTCTACCTCCGCACGGGCAAGCGGCTCGGCCGCCGCGTCACCGAGATCGCGGTGGTCTTCCAGCGCGCGCCGCACTCGCCCTTCGACCACACGGCCACCGAGGAGCTGGGGCAGAACGCCCTGGTCATCCGGGTGCAGCCGGACGAGGGCGTCACCCTGCGGTTCGGTTCGAAGGTGCCGGGCACCTCGATGGAGGTCCGGGACGTCTCGATGGACTTCGCCTACGGCGAGTCCTTCACCGAGTCCAGCCCCGAGGCGTACGAGCGGCTCATCCTCGATGTGCTCCTCGGCGACGCCAACCTCTTCCCGCGGCTGCGGGAGGTCGAGCTGTCCTGGCAGATCCTGGACCCGATCGAGCAGTACTGGGAATCCAACGGCAAGCCCGCGTCCTACCCGGCAGGCACCTGGGGCCCGGTCGAGGCGGACGAGATGCTCGCACGTGACGGACGGAGCTGGCGCCGGCCATGAAAATCGACCTGACGGACACCACGTCCAGCAAGATCAACAACGCGCTGGTCCAGGGCCGCCGCGCCATCGGCACCCCCGCCATCGGCATGGTGCTGACCCTGGTCATCGTCACCGACGAGGAGCACGCCTACGACGCCCTGAAGGCGGCCAACGAGGCGTCGCGCGAGCACCCCTCGCGCAAGCTCGTCGTCATCAAGCGGGCCAGCCGCTCGCCGCGCGACCGGGCCAAGGCCCGCCTCGACGCGGAGGTCCGCGTGGGCACTTCGGCGGGCACCGGCGAGACCGTGGTGCTGCGGCTCCACGGCGACGTCATCGACCACGCCCAGTCGGTCGTGCTCCCGCTGCTGCTGCCCGACGCCCCCGTGGTCGTCTGGTGGCCGGTGGCCTCCCCGGCCAACCCGGAGAAGGACCCGCTGGGTTCGCTCGCGCAGCGCCGCGTCACCGACGCCTACTCCGCCGAGGACCCCCTCACGGAGCTGGCGGCCCGCGCCGCGCACTACGCGCCGGGCGACACCGACCTGGCCTGGACCCGCATCACGCCGTGGCGCTCGATGCTCGCGGCCGCGCTCGACCAGCAGCAGGTCGAGATCGTCTCCGCCGACGTCACGGGCGAGGGCTACAACCCGAGCGGCGAGCTGCTCGCGATGTGGCTCGCCGACCGCCTCGGCGTGCCGGTCAGCCGGACCGTCTCCGACGGGCCGGGCCTCACGGCCGTACGCCTGGAGTCCAAGAACGGCCCCATCGTGCTGGACCGCCCGGACGGCTCCCTGGCCACGCTCTCCATGCCGGGCCAGCCCGACCGCGCGGTGGCGCTCAACCGGCGCGACACCGCCGAGCTCCTCGCCGAGGAACTCCGGCGGCTCGACCCGGACGACACCTACGCGTCGGCGCTGAAGTACGGCGTGGAGCGGCTCGGCGAGGCGCAGGCACCCACGGCCACGGCGGCGCCGAAGTCGGCCGAGGCCGCCCCGGAGGCTCCGCAGGCGGAGACCGCCGAGGCCGCCGGGACCGCTGAGGCCGCTGAGGCCAAGGCCGCGCCCGCCAGGAAGACCGCCGGCAAGAAGGCGGCCGGCAAGTGAGCGCTCCGCAGATCGTCGTCCACCGGGACAAGGAGCTGATGGCGCAGGCCGCGGCGGCCCGGCTGATCACGAAGATCGTGGACGCGCAGGCCGCCCGGGGCTCCGCCTCCGTCGTCCTCACGGGCGGGCGCAACGGCAACGGGCTGCTCGCGGCCCTCGCCGAGGCGCCCGCGCGGGACGCGGTGGACTGGTCCCGGCTGGACCTGTGGTGGGGCGACGAGCGCTTCCTGCCCGAGGGCGACCCCGAGCGCAATGTGACCCAGGCGCGCGAGGCGCTCCTGGACTCGGTGCCGCTGGACCCCGCCCGGGTGCATGTGATGCCCCCGGCCGGCGACCGGTACGGCAACGACGCGGACGCCGCGGCGGAGGCGTACGCGGCCGAACTCGCGGCCGCCGCGCGGCCCGAGGACCACGGCCCCGTGCCCGCCTTCGACGTGCTGCTGCTGGGCGTCGGCCCGGACACGCACATCGCTTCGCTGTTCCCGGAGCTGCCGGGCGTACGGGAGACCGAGCGCACGGTCATCGGGGTGCACGGCGCGCCGAAGCCGCCGCCGACGAGGGTGTCCCTGACCCTCCCGGCGATCCGCGCGGCCCGCGAGGTCTGGCTCCTCGCGGCGGGCGAGGACAAGGCGAACGCGGTCGCGATGGCGCTGTCCGGCACGGGCGAGATCCAGGCACCGGCGGCGGGCGCTTACGGCACCCGCCGGACGCTGTGGCTCCTGGACCGCCCCGCGGCGGCTCAGCTGCCGCGAGGCTTGTACCCTCCGGCTTCGTCCTGACGCCGGCGGCGCCGTAGATACGGGAAGGGGCGGGGCCGGGGGTTTTTTCCCCAGCCCCGCCCCTTCCCGGCTGCGTCTGATGTGCGGCTCCGCCGCGTGGGGGGAGACCCCGGACC